>JAAYJP010000186.1 GCA_012522875.1 Clostridiales bacterium
CTGAGGTGGTGGAATCGGCCATCTCAAAGAAGATGACGCTCATCGCATGGGAAAATATGAACGGCCCCAACGGAAGGGGCCATATCCACCTGTTTCATAAGAACAACGAGATGGCCGGCTACTGCGGCGTACAGGACGCCCTTCGCCAGCGCGGTATCGATGGCAACTACGGGCCGGAGGTCAAGGCGGTCGTCCTCTCCTATGGTTCGGTCAGCCGCGGCGCCATCCATGCGCTCAAAGGCCATGGTTTCCATGACATCACAGTGTATACCAAGCGGCCGCAGTATTTGGTGGGGATGCAGATACCCGGGCCCCGGTACCGTAGGATGTGGCGGGAGGGGAAGGATACTTTCGTCGTGCATGGAAGCGATGGAAAGCCAGCCCCCCTGATCAACCGGCTGACCAAGGCCGACATTATCATCAACGGCATCCTGCAGGACCCCCTTAACCCCGTTTTTTTTATCCGCGACGGGGATATCGAGAAGTTCAGAAAACCTTGCCTGATAGCGGATATCAGCTGCGACAAGGGGATGAGTTTCAGCTTCTCCTCGCCTACATCCATGGAAGAGCCCATTCGAAAGGTGGGTAACATCAGCTATTATGCAGTGGATCATACGCCCACCATCCTGTGGGATTCCGCCAGTTGGGAGATTTCCCAGGCTCTGATGCCCTACCTGATCGACATGGCGCGGGACAAAATGGGGCAGGTTATACAGCAGGCCATGGACATCAAGGACGGCTTGATCATCAACGAAAAAATCATCAAATTTCAAAACCGGTCAGGCAAGCCCCCTTTTGCGGTACAAGCCAAATAGCGTTCCCCCGGAGTGGAACAGCCCTCCCCGCTTAGCCCAGGCAAGTTTGCGGGTTTACATTGTACGCCCCCGGCCCTGTGGCAAATTCCACTGCCAGCCGGCCAGAGCAGGCACTGTTGCTATAGTACCGCAAAGCCCTCCCGCGTTTGCCAGGCTCCTCGGGCTTCTGTCCCGGGCGGCAAAAAAAGCCAGGGGCATATACCCCGGCATAAACGACTAAACAAGCCGTAGCGGGTTTGGAGGACGCCGGCACCCCGGCCCGGCAATCCACCTCGGCGGCATAGGCGCCAGGCCGACAGCCCATCAGCTTCTCCGCCAAAAAGCATCGTATATCGGGAGATGTCAGCCCAGCAGCATCCGGTCATTCATCACCTCGTCCGAGCGCTGCTGGGAGAAGCGCTGAATGAGGCCCTCCACAGTCAGTTTCTGTTTCTCCTCCCCTGCCGCATCCAGGATAACGCGGCCCTGGCTCATCATGATCAGGCGGTTCCCGTACTGGATGGCATGGCGCATGTTGTGGGTTACCATCAGGCAGGTAAGGCCCATGTCTTTAATAAATTGATTGCTTAGTTCCATCACCTTCCTGGCGGTCTTGGGGTCAAGGGCGGCCGCGTGCTCGTCCAGCAGCAGCACTTTGGGTGTACCAATGGTTGCCATCAGGAGGGTCAGGGCCTGGCGCTGGCCGCCGGAGAGCAGGCCCACCTTTTGGGACATCCGGTCCTCAAGCCCCAGCCCCAGGCTTTTTAGCATCCCGTGATAGCGCTCACGCTCCTGTGGGGTTACACCCCAGGCCAGGGTGCGCCTTTTCCCACGGCGAAGGGCCAGGGCCAGGTTTTCCTCAATTTCCATATCCGCGGCCGTACCCATCAGCGGGTCCTGAAAAACGCGGCCCAGGTGACGGGCCCTTTTATATTCAGGCAAACGGTCCAGCATCATGCCGTTCACCCGGATGCTCCCCTGGTCCTGTCGGTAGACGCCGGCCACGCAGTTTAATAGGGTGGACTTCCCGGCGCCATTGCCACCAATAACGGTGGCAAAATCACCCGGGGCCAGATGCAGGCAAACATCATCCAGTGCCAGCTTCTCGTTGACAGTCCCAGGGTTAAAGGTTTTGGACAGATGATCAACGTTCAGCATGGTGGCTCCCTTTCGTGACGTGGCGGGCGGTGTCGCGCATTTCTTTAAGGCGGGGAAGGAACAGCGCCACCACCACGGTAAGCGCGGTAAAAAGCTTCAGGTCGTCCGCCGGCATCCCCAGGCGAAGGACCAGGGCGATGATAATCCGGTAGCTCACGGCGCCCAGGATCATGGACAACAGGCGGCTGAGGAAGTTGTTCCGGGCGAAAAGAACCTCGCCGATGATGAGGCTGGCCAGACCGATCACGATGGCGCCAACACCCATCTGCACATCCGCATAGTTCTGGGACTGGGCGATGAGCGACCCGGAAAGCGCCACCAACCCGTTTGAAACCATAAGGCCCAAAATCACTGTGGTATCGGTATGGATGCCCTGAGCCCTGACCATGTTGGGGTTGTTGCCCGTGGCACGGATGGCGCTGCCAAGTTCCGTTCCAAAAAACCAATAAAGGATAAACACCAGCGCCAGGGACATCACCGCCCCTGCAGCGATCACCGCCCAGGTCTTGTCAAGCCCCAGCCATTCCCCTATCACCGTATAGGCCGTGCCCAGCCTCAGGAGGGAAAGGTTGGCCTTTCCCATGACCCTTAAGTTGATGGAATATAGCGCTATCATGGTGAGAATGCCGGAAAGCAGTGCCGGAATCTTGAGTTTGGTGTGTAACAGCCCTGTCGCCAGCCCTGCCAGGAGCCCCGCCCCGAAGGACAGCATCATGCCTAAAAAAGGGCTCTGCCCGGCATAAATCATCTGCGCCGTCACAGCAGCGCCCAGGGTAAGCGTGCCCTCCACAGTCAAGTCCGCGATGTTCAATATACGATAGGTGATATACACCCCCAGGGCCATGATGCTCCATAACAGCCCCAGAGACAGGGCGCCCAGCAACACTTGTTCCACTTTCATCCTCCCGCCCCGCCGGGCCAAAGCCCGGCGGGGCGTATTCTTTATGATGCCTACTTCATTTCGACAGCAAACTCGGCCAGGTCTTCAGGGACAGCGATGCCCAGGGCTTCGCAGGCAGTTTTGTTGACAAGATACTGGAAATCCGTCTGGCGCTGAATGGGCATCTCACCCACCTTGGCTTCGCCCCTGAGAATCTGGGCCGCCATATGGCCCGTCTGCTCACCCAGGCGGAAGTAGTTGACCCCCAGGGTGAAGGTGCCGCCGCCGGTGACCTGGGCTTCCTCGCCGCAGGAAAGGGCAAGCCCCGCCTTCATAGCTTCCTCAGCCACAATGGGAATGGCGGCTGAGATGATATTATCCGTAGGCAGATAGATGGCATCGCAGCGGCCCGCCAGGCTCTGGACGGCCTGCTGCACATCGTTTGAGTTGTTGACCGTGACCTCCAGCGCTTCCATGCCCTGGGCTGCAATCTCCTCCAGCGCCAGGCGCACCTGTGTCTGGGAGTTGATCTCGCTGCCGGTGTAGAGGATACCCACCACTTTCGCTTCCGGCAGGAAACGCTTGATGAGTTTGATCTGGTCAGCCACGGGGTTCATGTCCGAAGTGCCGGAGACGTTGAAGCCTGGGGCATCATCGCTTTTGGCCAATTTGGCGCCCACAAAATCCGTAACCGCCGTGCCCAGGATGGGGATACGGTCCGTTTTTCCGGCCAGGGAGAGCACTGCGGGCGTAGCGATGCCAAGCATCAGGTCCACCCCATCCGCCACAAATTTATCCGCGATGGAAGCACAGATGTCCTGGCTGGCCTGGCCGTTCTGGTAATCGAAGATAACATTCACGTTTTCCACAAAACCTTCATCCGCAAGGCCTTTCACAAAGCCATCCCGCGCGGAATCCAGGGCGTCGTGCTGCACATACTGGAGGATGCCCACCACCGGCTTCTCCTCTGCCATCCCAAGGCCAGGCAGCAGGAGCGCCATCACCAACAGCGCCGCCAACAGATTCATTGACCGTTTCATCCTATTTTTCCTCCTTGTTTGCTGCGTTTCATCAAAAACGCCCTCTGCGCTTAACGCAGAGGGCGACTCGATCGCGGTACCACCTCATGTTCCTGTCCGAAGACAGCTCAGGGCAACTGACATTGCCTTCCCCTGTAACGGGGG
Organism: Clostridiales bacterium; assembly: GCA_012522875.1. GTDB lineage: Bacteria > Bacillota > Clostridia > Christensenellales > Aristaeellaceae > UBA6115. The sequence continues at coordinate 4,017 of JAAYJP010000186.1, forward strand.
GAATCCGGCACAGCCTACTCCTTTTCAGCCTGCAGCTCCCAGGATGTACTCACGGCCCGCCCCCTGCTTCCTCGCACCATCCGGAAACTCTCTTAAGGGGGGTAAAGGCGGCTACCTGTTCCTGATCACAGCCCTTAAATAGATTGTATCCAATCCCTCCCCCGTCTCTCAATGTGTGTTCCGGTCGTTATTTTTCCGTTTTAGGGAAATCATGGCAAAATGCAGGGGAAGTACAAGCCAGCTAACGCGTCGGCCCTTAATGTGTTTCCTCCGCATAGGGCAGCATGTCCTCCGGGATCGCAAGGCCGATGGCGTCGCATAATGTCTTGTTCACATAGTAACTATACTCGCTCTGGCTTTCAATGGGCATCTCGCCCACAGCTTCCACTTCGCCCCTTAGCAGCTTTCCCGCCATCAGGCCGGTCTGCTCGCCCAGTTTTTGGTAGTCAATCGCCAGGGTAAACTGGCCGCCCTCCTTCACCATGCCGGCATCCCCGCACACCACGGGCCGTTTGGCTTCAAGGGCTACTTCCGCCACGATGGGCATGGAGGCGGCCAGGACATTATCCGTGGGGATATATATCACATCACAGGCGTTCACCAGGGAGAGCATGGCTTGCTGGACATCGTTTGAGTTGTTCACGGTGACCTCGGTGTAGTCCATGCCCAGGGCGGTAATCTCCTCCTTGGCAATCGTTGCCTGCAGGGTGGAGTTGATTTCGCTGCCGGTGTAAATGAGGCCAACGGTCCTGGCCTCCGGTACGAAGCGGCCGATCATGGCGATCTGGTCTTTGATGGGGTTCATATCGGTGGTTCCGGAGATGTTGAAACCGGGTATTTCATTGCTTTGGGCCAGCCTGGCTTCCACATAGTCGGTAACAGCGGTGCCCAGAATCGGGACGGTCTCTGTCTTCCCCGCAAGGGCCAGGACAGCCGGGGTGGCGATGCCCAGCATCAGGTCAACGCCGTCAGCCACGAATTTGTCCGCGATGGAAGCGCAGGTGCTCTGGTCTGCCTGGCCGTTTTGGTAGTCGATGATGACGGTCTCACCGGGCACATAGCCTTGTTCCTGAAGGGATTTCAGAAAGCCTTCCCGCGCCAGGTCCAGGGCGCCATGCTGCACATACTGGAGGATGCCGATGACAGGCACATTCTCCCCCGCAAAAGCGAAAAACGGCAGCAAGAGGGCAATAGCAAGAACCAGGGGCAGAAGGTGTTTGATCCGTTTCATGTGGGGTTCCTCCTTTTAATGTGTTGGGCTGAAATTGAAACCGCCCTCAGCATATGCTGAGGGCGGATGACCCGCGGTACCACCTCAATTTCTGTCAAAAGACAGCTCAGGGCAACGAACATTGCCTTCCCCTGTAACGGAGGGAAACCCGGCATGGCTTACTGGGAATTTCAGCCTGCGGCTCCCGGGATGAAATCACTGCCCGCGCCCCTTGCTTCTTTCCACCTGACGAAGCTCTCTTGAAGGTTTGCCTGGCGGCTACCTGTTCCCGATCAGTGCCGTTGACGGGATTGTAGCCCGGCTATACCGGAGCTTCAATGTATGATCAGGTCTGTTTTTGGCCGCAGATTGGGATAAACATTCCTAATACAAAGCGCCGGGCGTTGACGGCACCTGGCCTGGCAAGGTATTATGGGCCCATGAAGAAGCGATCTTTAGGCCAGTGTGCCCGATTAATGGCAGCAATCGCTGTCGTGGCGCTCCTGGGCGGGGCGCTGCTGCCACCCGCCCAGGCGGATGATGCCGCCTATACCGCCACGGTCAGGGGCGGGGCCTTAAGGCTCAGGGAAAAGCCCAGCGACGCGGGCAGGGTGCTGGGCCGCTATCATAGCGGCACCGTAGTCACGGTGCTGGCAGACGGCGAGGGCTTTTGCAGGGTACGCACCCCGGACGGGCTGGAGGGCTATATGATGAAGGAATTTCTGGCTTTCTACAATGGCCTCCCGCCGGCGGACAAGGCGGCCGAAGCGGAGGATGATCCTGAACCTCCTGACTGGGCGCACGAAGCCAGGGAAGCCGCCCTGGCCAGGGGCGTTGACCCCACCCGCCCCATGCTGGCCCTGACCTTTGATGACGGGCCCTCCCCGGCAACAGAGGCCATCCTGGACCAGTTGAAAATCCATGGCGCAAAGGCTACTTTCTTTATCCTGGGCCAGAACATCGCCGGGAACGAGGCGATCATGAAACGCGCTGCGGAGGAAGGTCACCAGTTGGCCAGCCACTCCTGGTCGCACCCGAACCTGGACGACCTTTCTTCCTCCGCCGTGCGCAGCCAGATGACCCGTACCATGAATAAGGTTGAGGAAATCACCGGGCAGTCAGTTTTCATGATGCGCCCGCCATATGGCACCTCCAACCGGCTCACCCGCCGGGTGATGAGTGAACTGGGCCTGCCAGTCATCCTTTGGGGGGTTGACTCGCTGGACTGGAAGACCCGCAGCGCCTCCAAAATCTCCCGGGCTATCACAAAGGGTGCGGGGAACGGCGTGATCATCCTTTGCCACGACACCCTCCAGTCTACGGGCTGGGCACTGGAAACTGCGCTGCCGGAACTGGCAGCCCAGGGCTATCAGCTGGTGACGGTGGCTGAGATGATGTCTTTCCGCGATGAAGAACCCAAGGCAGGGTGGGAGTACAACCGTCTGGACCCCAGCAGAATTGCTGCCCTGGTGCCCTGAGGTGTCAAGCGCTGTGGGTAGGCATGAATGCCCTGAAGGCCCCGAAGGCGCCTGTACGCCCTTGTGCACTTCCCAGATTGGCATTTTCTGCTCCCTATCCCGCCAGGATCAGGAAGCTTTGGTCAAGGCCGCCGGCCACCGCCATGTGCCTGCGGGGGCAGTGATCTTCAAGGAGGACGACCCGGCGGACCGCATCCTGGTGGTGCACCGGGGCCGGATCAAACTGAACCACTACTCGGCCGAAGGCAAAGAGTATGTGCTGGATATCGTTGAGCCGGGGGAGATCTATGGGGAACAGCGGCTGTTTTCGGGCCTCCGCCAGGAGGTAAACGCCGTGGCGCTGGAAGCGTCCAGCTTCTGTGAGATCCACAAACGGGACATCGAGGCGCTCATCATCAAGGCACCTGAAGTGGGCATCAGGATGCTGGAGGAACTGGGCGCCAAGTACTCCCGGGTCAGCCGCTTGCACGAGATCCTTTCCATCAACGATGCCAGGGGGCGCCTGGCGGGGTATCTGCTGCACGCCAGCGGTGAAGCCAGCGCCAAGGGCCTGCGCATCGCCCGGGACACCATCTCGGCCTCCATCAACCTGCGTACGGAAACCATCAGCCGCAAGCTGAAAGAGTTGGAAGCTGAGGGCCTGGTGGCCCTGGAAGGGCACAAGGTCATCCGCATCATTGATCCGGACGGTATTCGTGAAATTTTCGAGTCGTCGGAGTAAGAACACTGTAAATTCTTGATTCAAATCAATATTTCCCTGCCATCCCTGCCATATAATGGCATCAGGATAACGGCGGGGATTCTGTTTTTCCGGGACTTCGCCAGAAAGACAAGGAGGCAGGCATGCGGAAACCAATCAAGAACAACGTGTCCTGGGTGGGCAAGATCGACTGGGAACTTAGGCAGTTTCACGGCGCGGACTATTCTGTCAACCACGGCTCAAGCCAAAACGCCTATCTGATTGAGGAAGAGAAGACTGTCCTGATCGACACAGTGTGGACGCCCCACTCCACTGAATTTGTTGACAATCTCAAAAGCGAGATTGACCTGAGCAAGATCGACCTGATCGTGGCAAACCACGGGGAAGTGGATCACAGCGGCTCCCTGCCCCAATTGATGAAACTGATCCCTGACACGCCTATCTACTGCACCGCCAACGCGGTGAAGTCCCTGGTGGGGCAGTACCACCACCCAGAATGGAACTTCAAGGTTGTAAAAACCGGGGACAGGGTGGACATTGGCAACGGCAAACAACTGGTGTTTGTGGAAATGCGCATGCTCCATTGGCCCGACAGCATGGCCACTTATCTGACCGGCGATAACATCCTCTTCTCCAATGACGCTTTTGGGCAGCACTACGCGGTGGAGGAGCTTTTCAACGACAAGGCGGACCCATGCCACCTTTGGGAAGAGGCGATGAAGTACTACGCCAATATCCTCAACCCCTTCTCACCCCTTGTAAAGAAGAAGATTGAGGAAGTGCTGGCCCTCAACCTCCCCATCGACATCATCGCCACAAGCCATGGGGTCATCTGGCGGGAAAATCCGGCCCAAATCGTTGAAACATATTACAAGTGGTCGCAGAACTACCAGGAGGATCAGGTGACCATTGTGTATGACACCATGTGGGAGGGCACCGAAAAGCTGGCCCACCAGATTTCCCGTGAAGTCTCCTCCCAGAGCCCCCAAACCCGGGTGAAACTCTTCAACATTGCCAACTCCGACAAAAATGATGTGATGACCCAGGTATTCAAGTCAAAAGCCATCGCGGTGGGTTCCCCAACGGTGCACCAGGGCGTCCTGTCCTCGGTGAGCGGTTGGCTTGACTTCCTGAAGGAGTTGAAATTCAAGAACAAGAAAGCGGCCGTGTTTGGCTGCTACGGCTGGAGCGGCGAGGGCAATTCCGTGCTGAGGAAGCTCCTTAATGAGGCAGGCTTTGAAACGGTAGCGCCTGAAATCAAATGCAGCTGGAACCCAACGCCTGAGGATTTGGATAAAGCCCGGAATGTGGCCCAGGCGCTGCTGGCGTAAACAAGGACTATCAGATACGGGGGAAAACAATGAGGAAACAGAATACTTTTGACCAGGTGGGGAAGAATCACCTGATACTCCTTGGGCAGTATGTGCCCGTGGTGGACAGGGTCCACGGAAAGAACCATCCGGAGTTCCACGAGGTGAAGGCACTCACCGAGGACATCCTCCGGAAAGCCGGGGCAGCAGGGAAGGAAAGGCCCCAACTGGACAAGGAGTTTGCCCGCCTGAGGGAAGTCACCAGGAACTACACGGTGCCTGAGGATGTATGTGAGAGCTACGAGGCGGTCTACACGATGCTCTCTGAACTGGATAAAGGCTACCACACCTGAAAGGAGGCAGTCACTTGCAGCGATTCATCCTGTCCAAAAAGAAACCCATCACTTTCATCAGCGCCCTCCTGCTGGTGGCTGCCTACACCAGCCACTATGGCTTTGGCAGCGGGGATGTCGCCCGAACGGCAATGATCGTCGCCTCCGTTCTGGGAGCAG
>JAAYJP010000187.1 GCA_012522875.1 Clostridiales bacterium
CAGGCACAGGGCACAGAAATCTGGCGCAGTCGGCGGACTTCAGCATCGTGGGGGCTTACCCGCCCGGCCAGTCGCCTGACTTGCAGCGGGGGGATGTGGCGGCCTACCCCGGGCTGCTGACCCGCGCAAGGTCCCTACCATGCCCTGAAAAAGATCCTGTAAGTGATGGCGGCGGCGTTGTGACCCTTTGGCAGCCCGCCAAATAGCTTTCAATCATTGCTTCTGCAGAACGGGATGATTCACGCCTGCCTTAAGCGTGAATCTCTCAAACGGGGGCGCTCTGCCCTTTTCTTGATTGCCGGGTTTCAACAACACGCTCCACCGCTCTGCGCATCAGCCAGAGAAGGAGCGGGGAGAGGGCGGCCAAGGCCACTGTCAGCCAGATAAGAGGGCCTGTGAGAGGCACCAGGAAGAAGAAACTGCTGAAGAACAGCGCTGCGAACAGCATCCCCGCTGCCACGGCCAGAATGAGAGCGCCGCGCATCAGCGTCAGAGGCCTGCTGGTCCAGGCCAGAATCAGGACGCCTGTTACCCCTGCTGCTGCCACCGCTATGGTGGAACGCTCGTGATGGGAAAGATGCATCGGACCTGACAGGATGAAAAGCAAGAGAATCAGCAGTCCATTGGTCAGCCCGCCTGGCAGGGCGTTTTGCAGTACCGTTGTTAAAAAGTTGCCTTTGACCCGCTCCCTGTTGGGCTCCATTGCCAGGAAAAAGGAAGGAATACCTACGGTGAAGCTACTGATGAGTGTCATCTGGATAGGCCGGAATGGATAAGACATAGGCAGCATGAGTGTCAGAAGGGAGAGAAGGAAGGAAAAAACCGTTTTTACCAGGAACAGGGAGGCCGAACGGCCGATGTTGTTGATTACCCGGCGCCCTTCAAGGATGACCTGGGGAATAGCAGAAAAATTCCCGCCCAGCAGCGTCAGTTGTGAGGTCTTCTGGGCAGCATCACTTCCGCCGGCCATGGCAATGGCGCAGTCGCAAACTTTCAGTGCCGGAACATCGTTGACCCCGTCTCCCACCATAGCCACGGTGTGCCCCGCATCCTTAAGCGCCAGCACCAACTTTCTCTTTTGATCAGGAGCAACGCGCCCAAAAACAGTGAACTGCTTTGCCGCCCGGGCCAACTCCCCATCATCCAGCCACAGCGAGGCATCCGTCCAGTTTTCGGCGCCCGCAAGCCCTGCCCGCCTGGCCACTTCCGCAACGGTACGGGGGTTGTCACCGGAGATCACCTTGACCTGAACACCTTCGCGCGCCAGGTAGTGCGCCGTGCCTGCAAAGTCCTCGCGGATCTGATCGTTCAGCAGGATAAGCGCCTGAGGGTTGATATCCAGGGGAAGGGCATTGTCCTGGGGGAAGGCCGGGGAGTGCGCCAACAGGATGACTCTGAATCCCTGGTCAGCGAAACCAGCAATTCGGTCTGCCAGGGGCTTGGCTATCCTGTCCTTCAGGATAAATTCCGGTGCGCCGATAAGGGTGGTTCCATGAGCCGAAAAAGCCACCGCGCTCCATTTTCTGGCGGAGGAGAATGGAATCCTGAGAGCCACTGGTTCACTGGCCGGAATCAGCCCGCCCCAATGGCTGCGCAGCGCCTGGAAGGTGAGGTTGTCGTCTTCAGAAGCCTGAAGCATGCGCCGCATGGATGCATCGATGCTTTCCATCCCATTGCTTTCGAGCGGAATGACTTCCTGAACATGCAGGCAGCCCTGGGTGATGGTACCGGTTTTATCCA
>JAAYJP010000188.1 GCA_012522875.1 Clostridiales bacterium
GCGGGGAAAACCGGCACCAACTCCGAACAGAAGGGCGTGTTCTTCAGCGGGCTGACAGGGTGGTATTCCGGTGCTGTATGGATCGGGCATGATAACTACAAGGCCCTCTCCTCCAAAACCACCGGCGGCAATTCCGCGGCCAGGCTTTGGCAAATTTTCATGGAGAGAATCCATCAGGACAAGAACCTCCAGAACCGGGATATCCTGGACGGCGGCCCGGAAAGCTATGGCCTGGTCCGGGTGACCACCTGCGCGGTTTCCGGCCAGCTGGCCACGGAAGCCTGCCGGCATGACGCCATGGGCTATGGCACAGTCACGGACTATGTAGCCCGGGAGGCTGCACCCCAGGTGTCTTGCCAGATGCACCAGAACATCACCACCTGCACTGCCAGCAATATGATTGCCGGGCCATACTGCCCGCCCGAAACCCGGGCCACCCGGGGGGTGTTGGTGCTCCCCCAGGGGCACCCATTGGCGCGTTTTGCCAATACCCAGTATGCAAATGTGCTGTCCCAATACCTGGGCCCCTACGCGGCGGCGGGCTCCGGGCTCGCCACAGCCCAGACTTGTACGCTCCATACCCATGGCGGGGATTATGGCCAGGGCATTGTCACCAATACCCTCCTGCCAGACGCCCAGGTCCTTCTGATCCAGGCTTCAGCCCAGCTGGCGGCATTGCCGCCCGGGACGCCGCAGTATGATGGGCTCCTTGGCGCCATTAACAACCTCAACAGCGTCATCAGCCAGAACCCCGGCCTGGACACGCTGGCGGGTGCAATGGGCATCCTGACGCAGGCAATGGCTGCTGCGATGCCCTGAAGAATCTGCGGATTCTTCAGCGGGATAGAAGACGGAGGCCTTTTCTCCTGCTGGCTGCGCTCACGGCCGGAAAAAACCGTTGAATGTTTTGCATTCGGAGGGCTCCGCCCTCCGGCGCCTGCGGTAAGCTGGCAACATGATTAGGGGACAATCCGTTACACATCGATTGTCCCTTGCCTATTCTCCGCCGATATGACAAAATGGCCCAGCCAACAGGGCGAGTGATTTTAAGGCAGGGTTTATGAACCGTTTCAAGCGCGTATTTCTCGGTGACCGGGCGTTTTACCGCCAGGTCATCGCCATTGTTATCCCGGTGATCATCCAGAACAGCGTTACCAACTTCGTCAACCTCCTGGACAATATCATGGTGGGGCAGCTGGGCACCGCCCAGGTGTCAGGCGTTGCCATTGCGGGCCAGCTGGTCTTCATTTTCAACCTGCTCATATTCGGAAGCCTTTCAGGTCCCGGCATTTTTGGCGCCCAGTTTTATGGGGCAAAGAACCTGGAGGGGTTCCGGGATACTTTCCGGCTCAGGATTTGGTTCTGCGGGAGCATTCTGGTGCTGTTCGTCATTTCGACGCTGGTATTCCATGACCCGCTGATCGGCCTCTTCCTGCAGGGGGAGGGCGATCCGGCTGCAGCGGGGGAGATGCTTGCCTATGGCCGGGAGTACATCCTTTGGATGCTGCCGGGCATGCTGCCCTTTGCCCTGTGCATGAGCTACGCCAGCGCACTTCGGGAAGCGGGGGAGACCATGCTTCCCATGAAGGCCAGCGTGGTGGCGGTGCTGACAAACCTGGTGTTCAACTATCTGCTGATATTCGGCCACCTTGGTTTTCCTTCCATGGGGGTCAAGGGCGCTGCCATTGCCACGGTTGTCTCCCGTTTTCTGGAACTGGCCATCATCCTCTACGCGGTGCATGGAAAAAAACTCTATCCCTTTATGTATGGTGTTTACAGCCGCATGACAGTACCTGGAAAACTGATTAAGGCAGTGCTGCGCCGGGGCGCCCCGCTGATGGTCAACGAAGGATTGTGGGCGCTGGGCGTTACCGCGATCAACCAGATCTATTCCATGCGGGCGCTGCATGTCCTGGCTGCCATCAGCATCGCCAGCACCATCTCAAACCTCTTCAATGTATTATTCCTTTCCATGGGCAACGCTGTGGCGGTGATGGTGGGCCAGGCCCTGGGTGCCAATGACATGCCCCGTGCCCGCGCCAACGCCTGGCGGCTTATGTTTTTATCCGTATCCCTTTGCGTGATCATTGGCGGCACGATGGCCGTCCTGGCCCCGTTCTTCCCCAGGCTCTACAACACGGAGGATTCGGTGCGCAGCCTGGCTGCCGGCATGATCCTGATCTACTCCGCCCTGATGCCCTTCTTTTCGATCAACCATTCTTCCTACTTTGTCCTGCGTTCAGGCGGCTCCACCGTTGTCACCTTCCTGTTTGACGCGGCCTTCAACTGGGTGGTGATCGTGCCCTTTTCGCTTTTCCTGGTCCAGGCCACAGCGCTGCCCATTATCACCGTGTTCGCCTTGAGCCAGTCTATTCAGGTATTTAAAAGCGGCATTGGCCTCATGCTCGTCCGCCATGGCATGTGGCAGAACAACATCGTGGGTGGGCCTCAGCGTTGAAACCACAGCGTGCTTATGATAGACTCATTTAAACCATGAATGAACAGGGAGGATTCTCAATGCTGAATTTTGATCTTTATACTCCGGCGCGTATTGTTTTCGGGCGGGGTACCCAGCAGAAAATCGGGGAATTGCTTAAACCCCATGCCAAAAAGGTGCTTTTGCATTACGGTGGCGGAAGCATCAAGAAAAGCGGCTTGTATGACCAGGTGGTGGCGTCCCTCAAGGAAGCCGGCATCGCCTTTGTGGAATTGGGCGGTGTGAAGCCCAATCCCCGCCTGTCCCTGGCACGGGAAGGCATTGCCCTGTGCAAACAGGAGGGGGTGGACCTGATTTTGGCGGTGGGCGGCGGGAGCACCATCGACTCCGCCAAGGCCATTGCCATGGGCGTCTACCATGAAGGCGATGTGTGGGAGATATATGACCAGGGGCTGGCAATCGGAAAAGCCCTCCCGGTGGCCATCATCCTGACCATTCCGGCGGCGGGCAGCGAATCCAGCGGAGACACGGTCATCAGCAACGAGGAAACCCAGCGCAAGTATGGCTACGGCAGCCCGCATCTCAGGCCGCTGATCTCCATCATGAACCCGGAATTGTTTTTCACCCTGCCCGACAACCAGATCGCAAACGGCGTAGCCGACATGATGAGCCATGTATTTGAGCGGTATTTTACGAACACCACCCATGTGGACCTGACCGACGCGCTGTGCGAGGCGACGCTCAACACCATTATCGCCAATGCGCCCCGGCTTCTGGAAAACCCGCAGGATTATGACGCCTGGGCTGAAATCGGATTCGCGGGCACTGTGGCCCATAACGGCCTGGTGGGCATGGGGCGTGAGCAGGACTGGGCCTGCCATGACATGGAGCATGAGCTTAGCGCCATCTATGACGTGGCCCACGGGGCAGGGCTGGCTGTGCTGACCCCCGCCTGGATGACCTATGTCTACAAAGACAACATCGATATGTTCGCCCAGTTTGCAGTGCGGGTGATGGGTGTGACCAAGGGCCTCAGGGACAAGGAGGAACTGGTGAAGGAAGGCATTGACCGCCTGCGCAGGTTCTACCGCCGGATGGGCCTGCCCCAGACACTCAGCGAGCTGGGCATTGACGGGAGCAATCTGGAGACAATGGCAAAGCGCGCCACGCGCGTCGCCTATGGCCCGGAAAAACCCCTGGGTGGTCTTAAGAAACTAAAGTGGCAGGATGTGCTGAACATCTACCGGCTCTGCAAATAATTCCAGGCACAACAAAGGGGCGGATTCGAAGGAATCCGCCCCTTTTATGATGCCACAGCGATTGTTATCTGCGCACGGCTTTTACAATCGCCAGCAGGATGACTGAGCCAAGCAGGGCAACCAGGAAGGAACGGATGTCAAAAGCCGTCACTCCCACCTTGCCAATCAGGCTCATGACCAGCCCGCCGATGAAAGCGCCCACAATGCCCACGATGATATTGGCAACAGCGCCCATGGAACCGTCGGTTTTCATGATCAGGCTGGCGACCCAGCCTGCCAGCGCGCCCAGGATGATCCATGAAATGATGCCCATAAAGTCTCCTTTCCGGTGCTCCGGTGATGGTTGAGATTACCGGGGCTAACAGAACAAATATAACCGTTTGCGCAGGGTATAAACGAAAATTGTGGAAGTCGGGTCAATCGAAAGGCCATTGGGATGCCTGCTCAGGTGGTTTCAAACTGCGCCTGGTAGAGACTGGCGTAAAAACCATTGCTTTTCATCAAATTTTCGTGGTTTCCCTGTTCGATTACAGATCCGTTCCTCACCACCAGGATGTGGTCAGCGTTTCGGATGGTGGAGAGCCGATGGGCGATGACAAAGGAGGTGCGCCCGCGCATCAGCGCCAGCATGGCTTTCTGGATGCGCTGCTCCGTGCGTGTGTCCACATCGGAGGTGGCTTCATCCAGTATCAGCATCCTGGCGTTCCCCAGCATGGCCCTGGCAATGGTCAGAAGCTGAGCCTGGCCCTTGGAAACAGCGTGGCCCTTGTCACCAATCGGGGTGTCATAGCCCTGGGGCAGGCGCATGATGAAGTTGTGGATCATGGCCGCCTTTGCGGCTGCTTCCACCTCGTCCCGGCTGGCGCCGGGCCTTCCGTAGGCGATGTTATCATACACCGTGCCGTGAAAAAGCCAGTTATCCTGGAGCACCATGGTAAAGGCGCCCCTGAGGCTTTCCCGGGTGAGGGCGTAAATATCTTTCCCATCCACCATGATGCGGCCTGAATCGATGTCATAAAAGCGCATGAGCAGGTTGATGATGGTGGTTTTGCCGGCGCCGGTCGGCCCCACGATGGCCACCACATCCCCGGGGCGCGCCGTGAGGGACAGTCCCCTGATGACGGGAACCTGGGGGAGATAGGAGAACGTTACATTCTCAAGGCGCACATCCCCGCGCACGCCGGAGAGCACGTTGGCGCCCAGCGCGTCCTGTGGTTCAGGTTCAGCGTCCAGAAGCCTGAAAACCCTTTCCGCCGCAGCGAAAGCGGACTGGAGCTCGCCCACAATGCTGGCGGTCTCGTTGATGGGGCCGGAGAATTTCCGTGAATACTGCACAAAGGCGGAGATATCCCCCAAGCCCACGCCGCCGGCCAGATACAGAAGGCCGCCGAACACGCTCACCAGGGCAAGGGAAACATTGTTGATGAAGTTGACAGAGCTGAAGACCAGGGTACCCGCGTATTCTGCCCTCGCGTAGGCGGATACAGCGGCGTCATTGGCCCGGTCGAAGTTTGAAATGACCTCTTCCTCCCTGGCGTAGGCCTTGGTGGTGCGCTGGCCGTCCATCATCTGTTCCATCATGCCGTTTAGGGCCCCCAGTTGGGCTGAGCGTTCCCGGAACAGGGGCCGTGCCCGGCCTGTGGCCCAGCGGGTGTACAGGGCGGAGGCGGGCACCGTCACCAGAAACACCAGCACCAGCTGCGGCGCGATGACCAGCATCATTACCAGGGACACCACCACGGTCACCAGGCTTCGCAGGAGCTGTATCACATCGCTTGAGAGAGACTCGTTTACCGTGTCGATGTCATACGTGATGACAGAAATCAGGTCACCGGTCTGATGCCGGTCAAAAAACCCCACCGGCAGGGATACCATCCGGTTGAACACGTCCCGGCGCATCCGGGTGACCACTTTGCGCCGGAGCCTCAGCATCACACGGCTGAGGATATAGCCGATGACGGCGCTTACCAGATAGGCCATGGCCATGAAGCCGGCCATCCTGATGATTACCGGAAAGTCCGCTTCCCCCTGGCCCAAGCCAATCGCATCAATCGCGGTCCCTGAGAGCCTGGGCCCCAAAAGTGCAAGGGCGTTTCCCACCACTGCCAAAATAAGGGACAGCACCAGGAGCCCCCGGTGAACGCCCATATAGCGCCAGAGGCGGCGCATGGTTTTGGCGCGGGAAACCTTTGGCCCGCTGTCCCTGCGCCCGTCGCCGCTGCGCTCCATGCGGCTCATGCGCCCGCCGCCGATCACCTGGGGATTAGACATGGGCGGCTCCTTCCAGCAGGCTCATCTGCGTGTCCGCGATCTCGCGGTAGATGCTGCTGGTTTTCATCAGCTCTTCGTGCGTACCGGCGGATTCGATCCGGCCTTCGTCCATCACCAGGATGTGGTCTGCACGCATGATGGCGCTGACGCGCTGGGCGATGATGATCTTGGTGGCCTGAGGATAATTCCTGGCCAAGGCGCCGCGCAGCCTGGCGTCGGTCTGGTAGTCTAGGGCTGAGGAGGCATCGTCCAGAATGAGGATCTCAGGCGTCCCGGCCAGCGCCCGGGCGATCAGGAGGCGCTGCTTCTGACCGCCGGAGAGGTCCTGGCCGCGGACGGCCGCCCGGTGCAGAAGGCCGTGCTCCTTATCCTGAAGGATTTCTCCAGCCTGCGCGTCCTCCACCGCCTGCCGGATGGCCTCATCAGGGATATCGCGGAAATAGCGGATGTTTTCCCTCAGGGTATCCGACATAATAAAATCGTTCTGGAAGGCGACCCCTATCTTGCCATACAGCGTTTTCCGGGGGATAGTGCGGATATCCTGGCCATCAATCAGGATGCGGCCGCTGCCGGCCTCATAGAGCCTGAGCAGGAGCGCGATCAGGGTGGACTTTCCGGAGCCCGTGGCGCCGATGACGCCCAGGGTTTCCCCGTGCCTGAGGGCAAAGGAGACAGCGCTGAGGTTATCCTGGCGCTTGTTGTAGGAGAAGCACACATCCTCCCACTGGATGTGCCAGGGGCTTGATACGGGTGCTTCCGCCTGAAGTACCGGAAGGTCCTCGGGCATAAGCAGCACTTCCTCCACCCTGAGGGCCGAGGCCTTGCCCTTGGAGTACATGACAAACACCCGGGTGATGCCCAGCATAGCGTTGAGGATGATGGTGAAGTAGTTGAGGAAGGCAATGATGTTGCCGGTGGTTGACCGGCCGGCGTTTACCAGGTAAGCACCCGTCACCACCACCAGCACCAGCCCGATATTCAGGATGAAGCTGGCCGCTGGATTGGTCAGCGCCATGATGCTTCCGGCCTTCTCCTCGGTGCCGGACAGGTCCTGGCTGACCGCTTCAAAGCGGCTTCTCTCATGGGGCACCCGGGACAATGCCCTGATGATCCTGACGCCTGTAATATTTTCCTGCACCGTGCGCACCAGCCGGTCAAGGATGCCCTGCTGGCGGGTGTACAGCGGCACGCTCCTGCGCGTGACAAACCTGACAAGCAGGCCAATGAAGGGGAGGGTGGCAAGAAGCACCAGGGTTAAAGCCGGGTCCATGATCAAGGTGATCGTGACACCCCCGATCAGGAGGATAGGTGCCCTGACGCCAATGCGCTGCACCCGGTTGAACAGCTGGTTGAGGTTGTAGGTGTCTGTGGTGAGGCGCGATACAGCCGAGGGAATGCCGATCTGGTCCAGTTGGGCGGCAGAAAGATAGCTCAGTTTGCTGAACAGGTCGTGCCGCAGCGTCCGCGTCATTTGGCTGGAAGTGCGGGCAGCGATGCGGTTGGCGTACATATTGGTGAACAGGGACAGCACAGCGCACGCCAGCATGATCCCGCCCCAGAAGAAAATTCCGGACCTTAAGCCCGCAGGCACGGCGTCATCGATGATCCGGGCCAAAAAGGAGGGGATCAAAAGGTCAAGCACTGCAGCGGCAAGCTTCAGCAGCATGGTGACAGCGACAATCAGCGTATAGGGGCGGACATAACGGCCAATGGTCTTCATGCACCCTCCCCTTCAAGGAGGCGCCTGGCTTCCGCCTGCATCATGTCCAGGAGTTTTTGAAGCGTTTCCTTATCCGCCACGCTCATACCCCGGGTGATGGCGTCCTGCCAGGTGCGGTTGATCTCCCGAATCCTGGGGAAGGCGGCCTGGGCCTTGCCGGTGGCGGTGACCAGGGTGAGCCGGCGGTCCTTTTGGGAAGCGGCACGGGTGATAAAGCCATTTTCCTCAAGGGCTATCAACTGGCGGGTTGCGCTTGACCGGGAGGTATAAAGGGCTCTGGCGATCTGCTCCTGGGAAGCACCGGGGTTCCCGCAGCAATAGAGCACATAGGGCGCCTGGCTGGCAGTCAGGCCAAGGGGGGCCAATAACCTGCCGCGGTAGCTGTCCGCACAGCGCATAATGACGGTGAGGCTTCGGGAAATTGCAGGCATGTCTGGCTCCTTTTTCTAATGATTGCGGGTGCAATGATTGCGAATGAAACGAATTATACGCAGGCTTCCACGCGCTGTCAAGGCGCATGGACAAATACCCGGGAGTGTCCTATAATGGCCGCAGAAGCATAGAAACAGGTATCATCACCCGGAAAGGAAAAACCATGATGTACGATATCCTGGGCCTTGGAGAAGTGTTGATCGATTTTACCCCCTCGGGCGAAAACGACCAGGGCATGGCTTTGTATGCCCGTAACCCCGGCGGCAGCATCGCCAACATGCTGGCCATGTTTGCCAAACTGGGGGGTACCGCGGCTTTTGTGGGCAAGGTTGGGAAGGACGCCTTTGGCGACTTCCTGGAACAGACCCTCATCGCCGGCCGTGTCAACACCAGGGGCCTGCTCCGGGACCCCCGGGTGCTCACCACGCTGGCCATTGTCACCCTGATGCCCGACGGAGACCGCTCCTTTATCTTCTACCGCAAGCCGGGTGCTGACATCATGCTCAGGGAAGAAGAATTGCCCCTGGAGCAGCTTTCTGATTGCCGCATTTTCCACTTCGGTGGGGTCACCTTAACGGATGAGCCGGTGCGAACCGCCACCCTGGCCGCCGCCGGGTTTGCCCGGGAGGCCGGCGCCCTTATCAGCTTTGACTGCAATTACCGCCCCAGCCTCTGGAACGGGGGTGAATCAGAAGCGCGTAAGGAGATTCCCCGGGCGCTGCCCCTGGCCCACCTGGTGAAGGTCTCAGAGGAAGAACTGATGCTTGCCAGCGGCATTGAGGGAATGGAGAAGGCCGCCAACAGCATCCTGGACAGGGGCTGCCAGGCGGTGCTTGTGTCCATGGGGGA
>JAAYJP010000189.1 GCA_012522875.1 Clostridiales bacterium
AGCGCCTTGCGAATGGCGGGGACCGGGCCCAGGCCCATCACGGAGGGGTCTACACCTGCCTGGCCGGCGGCAACGATTTCGGCCAGGGGTTTCAGGTTCAGTTTCTTCACCGTGTCCTCGCCCGCCAGAAGCAGGAAGGCGGCGCCATCGTTGATGCCTGAGGCATTGCCGGCGGTGACGCTGCCCTCTTTCCTGAAGGCGGGGCGCAGGCCTGCCAGCTTATCCGGACTGGTTTTACGGTTGGGGTATTCGTCCCGGGCGAAGGTCACCATCTCACGGCCCACCTTTACTTCCAGTGGCACGTTTTCCGCATCAAACAATCCTTCGTCCACCGCCTTGATAGCCTTTTCCTGGGATGCCCATGCAAAGGCGTCCTGGGCTTCCCGGGTAATGCCATGCTTGTCGGCGATGTTTTCGGCTGTAATACCCATATGGACATTGCCAAAGACATCGGTGAGGGCATCTTTGATCAGGTGGTCCTCCACCTGGAAGGCGCCCATTCGGAGGCCCTTGCGGGTCTCTTTGGGCAGAAGGTACGGCGCTGCGGACATGTTCTCCACGCCGCCGGCAACGATGATGTCAGCTTCGCCAGCGGCGATGCTGGTGGCGGCGTTCATTACCGCTTTCATGCCGGAGCCGCATAGCATATTGACAGAATAGGCGCAAACGGAAACCGGGATGCCGGCCTTCACCGCTGCCTGCCTGGCGATGCCCTGCCCCAGGCCGGCGGACAGGATGTTGCCGCAGATGAGTTCATCTACCTGTTCCGGAGATACGCCGGCATCAGCCAGAAGCGGTTTGATGACCGCTGCGCTCATGTCACTGGCATGTGTTGCGCTCAACGCCCCCAAAAAGGCACCCACAGGCGTACGCCTGGCGGAGACGATAAAGACCTTTTTCATGAGTTCCTCCTCGCGTGTTTTCCTTGGTGGTTCAACCACATGGCCTGAGCACCAATTATGAAAACTGATTCATGTTCCATATTGCTTTTACTCCATCTGGCAGTAATATAAAATGCATATTTTGGCAAAAGTTCTATACATTATTCATTTTCATCCAAGCGGGTGGGATCTGTCCCGAATAAGAGGTGAGCGCTGTATTTGACAGCCTGTCTGGCGCTTCGTATAATACGGTCAAGCATTTTGTCGCCTGGTGACATCACGGCACAGAAAGGCAAGAAAAGTGGAAGAGAAAAAATACATCGCTGCCCGTGGCCGCCAGATAGCCTATTACCGGCTGGGAGAAGGGAATTGCCGGAAGCTGATCCTGGTGCATGGAAACGCGTCTTCGGCTGCCTTCTTTTTTCCTGCCATTTACGGATTGGCAGAGCGTTTTGATGTGGTGGCGCCGGACCTGAACGGATTTGGCGATACCGAGGCCACGCCTATCAAGGCGCCCACGGCGCTTCAAGACTGGGCGGAGGATGTAAACGCCCTGGCGGAGGGGCTAAGCTTTGAGCGTTTCTCCCTTCTGGGCTGGTCATTGGGCGGCGGGGTGGCCTGGCGCTTTGCCACGCTCCACCCGGAGAAACTCAGCCACCTGGTGCTGTTGTCCCCCATGTCACCCTATGGCTTTGGCGGCACCAGGGGGGAAGACGGGGAGATGTACGATGCCCGGGGCTGGGGCTCCCCCGGCGGCTTCGCCAACCCGGCTTTTATCACCAGGCTAAAAGAAAAAGACCGGGGGGACGATCCCATGGCGGCCAGGGCGGTACTGGGCAAATCCCTGTTCGCTGCCGGCTGGCCACTGGAGAAAGAATGGCAGGACCTGTTCGTGGAGGAGCTGCTCAAGATCAGGCTGGGGGAGGACTACTATCCCGGAGACTATCAGGGGTTGGCGGAATTTCCCTATGTGCTGCCTGGCACGCGCGGTATCTCAAACGCCCTCGCGCCCCAGTATGCCGATGTATCCGGGATCGTGAATATCAGCCCCAAACCGCCCATTCTGTGGATCCGGGGGGACAAGGACAGCCTGGTGAGCGACCGGTCCTATTCCGACCTGGCCGTGCTTGGGCTGATGGGCATCATCCCCGGCTACCCAGGCGAAGAAGTGTTTCCGCCCCAGCCTATGGTGGCGCAGACCCGCCGGGTCCTGGAGCGTTACCAGGAGAACGGCGGCAGTTATCAGGAAATCGTGCTCACAGGCTGTGCCCATGCCGGACACCTGGAAGCGCCTGATGAATTTGCGGCGGCACTCACGGAGTTCATATCATGAGGGAAAAAGCGAAGGCCTTCTTCAAGCGATACTTTATCGATGCCATGAGCCATATGGCGCTGGGCCTGTTCTCCTCGCTGATTATCGGCCTGATTCTCTCCCAGCTGTCGGCTATCCCCTTCCTGAGTTTCCTGAAGCCTCTGGCAGCGATCGTATCCGCTTCCTCCCCGGTGGTGGGCGCAGCCATCGGCGTTGCCATTGCCTATGGGCTGAAGGTCAAACCCCTGGCGGTGTTCTCCTGCGCAGTGGCCGGCGCATATGGCTACCAACTGGGCGGCCCTGTGGGGGCTTACCTGGCGGTGGTGGCAGGGGCGGAGTGCGGGCAGTTCATCGCAGGGAAAACCCCGGTGGACATTGTACTGGTGCCCATCCTTACCATCGTGTCCGGCGGCATCATCGCCAACCTGGCAGGCCCAGGCATCGCCGCCGGCATGGACGCCCTGGGCGGTTTTATAAACCGGGCCACGGAGCTGCATCCCATCCCCATGGGCATCCTGGTGAGCGCCGTGATGGGCCTGGTTTTGACCGCGCCCATCTCCTCGGCTGCCATCAGCATTTCCCTGGGGCTAAGCGGGCTGGCAGCAGGGGCAGCCTGTGTGGGCTGCTGCACGCAGATGGTGGGCTTTGCTGTTCAGTCTTACCAGGACAACGGCTTGGGCGGCCTCTTCAGCCAGGGCCTGGGCACCTCCATGCTTCAGTTTGGTAACATCCTGAGAAAACCTGTTATCTGGCTGCCCCCCAGCCTGGCGTCTGCAGTCCTTGGCCCCGTATCCACGGCGGTATTCGGCATGGCCAACACACCCTCCGGCGCCGGGATGGGCACCAGCGGCCTGGTGGGCCAGTTCGGCGCCTGGGCCGCCATGTCCCCCGCCATGCCGCCGCTTGAACTGGCGGGGCTGTTGCTGTTGATGCACTTTATCCTGCCGGCGGCCCTGACGCTGGCGTTCTGGTGGGTATTTAAAAAGCTGGGCTGGATTCAGCCCGGCGATATGAAATTGGCGCTATAAAATCAAGAGGGATATGGCCATGATGGCCATGCCCAGGATCAGGCCGGCGATTACAATGTGATGCTCCCCCTGTTTCTCCGCTGAGGGCAGGAGTTCATCCAGGGAGATATACACCATGATGCCCGCCACCGCAGCAAAAATGATTCCCATGAGGGCATCGCTCAGGAAAGGCCGGAAAATCAAAAAACCCAGCAATGCGCCGACGGGCTCCGCCAAGCCTGAAAACAGGGCCATCAGGAAGGCACGCTTTTTGTTGCCAGTACCGGCATACAAAGGGACGGCCACCGCGATTCCCTCCGGGATATTATGAATGGCCACGGCCACGGCGATGCTGATGCCAAGCGCCGGGTCTTTCAGCGCGCCCACAAAGGTGGCCAGGCCTTCCGGGAGGTTGTGTGCCATGATGGCGAAGGCGGATATCAGGCCTACCCGGGCCAACTCCTTCCTGCGTTTCCCGTTGTACCGGACAACAACGCTATCGCCTGCGGCCTCCGGCTGGGCCCCGGCGTGAGGGTCATAGCTGACTTCATCCATGCCCAGCATCTCGTGGGGGTTACGCTCCTGGGGGATGATGAAGTCGATCAGCATACTTAACAGAATGCCTCCAAAGAAGGCCAGTACCGCAAAAAGATTGCCGTTTGCGCCATAGACACCGTTTAGGGTGTCAAAGGAACCGCTGAGCATCTCCACAAAGGAGATGTAGATCATCACCCCGGCGGAAAGACCCAGCGCGCCTGAGATCAAATGCTGGTTGATGGGTTTTTTGCGGAAGACCACCAGGCCACCGATGCCGGTTGAAAGGCCGGCAAACGCTGTCAGGCCAAATGCACGCAGGTAATCAAGCGCAGTCAAATCCATATCCGTGTCTCCTTTTTGGCAGCTGTGGCCGCCTGTTCTTGTGCCAGTATGCTACAGGAGATCCTGCAGCCGCGTCAAGAAAAAGGCAGCCGCGTTTTTTTCGCGGCTGCCGGCTTCAGGAACCCTCAGGAGTCAACGCCCATCAGCAGTTCCATCACATACATCTCCAGTTTTTCCAGGTTCTGCTCCTTTACGCACTGCGCCTGGAAAGCGTAGTCAAAGCGCTTGACCTTCTCCAGCAGGAGCTCAAAGATGCGCTTGGAGTTGATGATATGGCGGTAGCAGTCCTCCGGGCCCTGGGTGCGGGCAGCTTTTACATCCAGGCCCACACACTCGCCCTTGTCGCCAAAGTTGTTTTCATACAGCACCTTCACCTGGTTGAAGGCCTGGCGCAGGTTTTCCACGCCAAAGGTCTTGTCCTGGTCGAAGCGGATGCCGTTTTGGTCGTTGAGATGTACGCCCCAGAGCTTTCCGAAGGCCAGGGCCAGCGCCATGTCGTTGGCCGGGTCCAGGCCGGAGAGGATGGAGTGCGCGCTTTCAATGCAAAGGCCCACGCGGGATGGGTCGGCGGTCTGGGAGCCGACCGCCAGCGCGTGCCCCGCCGTGCCGCAGTAGCTGCGGTCAACCGGTTCATTGGGCTTGGGCTCAATGAGCACCCGGATGCCCGGGTCATACGCCAGGATCTGGTTAATTGCATCCCTGAGCTGAAGGATTTTCTCAACCGGGTTTTTGCCCTCAGCCACCAGGGTGCCTTCGCGCGCCAGCCAGAGCTGGATTTTGTTGGTACCCAGCGCTCTGGCGATGTCGATGCTGCGGAAAGTGCGCCACATGGCGAAGTCGAAGTCCTCCTTACGGCTGGCGGTATAGGCGCCATCGCTGGTGTGATGGTCAAACCACAGCCGGGGCGCTACAAACTCAGCAAACAGGCCATGTTTGTCCAGCAGTGCTTTCACATCCCTGGCGTAGTCCGCGATTGCCTTGTCAGACATGTTGTTCATGTCCGGCACCGCGTCATCATCATGGAACTGGACGCCGTCCATGCCGATTTCTGCGAAACGCTTGATTTTCTCCTCAAAAGGGATGGTAGGGCGGATACCGGGGCCAAAGGTCTCCGTGCCTTCATGTACATTCCAGGGCCCCACGGTGAAGCGGAATTTTGCCATGTTGTACCTCCATATCATTTGTAAAGTAACGCTTTCTTGCGTCATAACGATACATCGATGCCTGAAAAACCGTATTGGAAAAACCTTCGGGAGCATAGCATAATTGGCTTGGGCTGTAAACCTCGCCATGTGGATATCGTGTCATTTTCTTGCCATAGCGGGAAGCCTGTGATAAACTGTCCGCGTCATAAACAACCGAAATAACTCAAGGGAGTTAACCATGAAAAAGGTAAGGGTTGCCGTGGTGGGGCTGGGATTTGGCGCTGAATTTGTGCCGATCTACCAGCAATTTGACAAGGCTGAATGCATCGCGGTTTGCAGGCGGGATGCGAAAAAGCTC
>JAAYJP010000190.1 GCA_012522875.1 Clostridiales bacterium
AACATCCAGCAGCAGGGAGGCAACATCCCGGGCATCCGTTCCGGGCAGAACACCATATCCTTCCTCAGCAGGATTTCCAAGCGGCTGACCCTGTTCGCCGCCATCTTCCTGGCCGCCCTGGCCACGCTCCCCACGCTGCTTTCCGTATGGCAGAATGTGCAGATTCCTTTCGCGGCCTCCTCCATGCTCATCGCGGTTTCCGTGTCGCTGGAGACGGTGCGCCAGGTGGAAGCCCAGCTGGTCATGCGCAACTACAAGGGTTTCCTGTAAGGAGATCCCGGAGGGACTGGCATGAATATCATTTTCCTTGGCGCTCCGGGCGCCGGCAAAGGCACCCACGCCTCGCGCCTTAAGGCGGAAAAGGGCTTTCCCCAGATTTCAACCGGGGATATGCTCCGCACGAACATCGCTGAAGGCACGCCCCTGGGGCTGTCCGCCAAGCAGTTTATCGATGCGGGCGAACTGGTGCCGGACGAAGTTGTCATCGGCATGGTCAGGGAACGCCTGGCAGAGGCAGATGCCCAAAACGGTTTTGTGCTGGACGGTTTTCCCCGCACCGTGGCGCAGGCCGAGGCCCTGGCGGGCATCGCACGGATCGATGTGGTACTGAATCTGGAAGTCACTGAGGACACCGTGCTCAAACGCCTGGGCGGCAGGCGCGTATGCGCCTCCTGCGGGGCGGTGTTCCACACCTCCCGCCTTGAGGATGAGTCAGTCTGCCCCCTGTGCGGCGGCAAACTCATCCAGCGGGCGGACGATGCGCCCGGGACCATCCTCCACCGGCTGGAGGTCTACCATGAGCAAACCGAGCCGCTGATCGCGCATTACGCCCAGGCCGGCTTGCTGAAGAATGTCTGGGTGGACGGCGATGCCGATGAAAACTACCGGGACATCCTGCAAGCGCTGGGAATTTAGCGTGATTTCCATCAAAAGCCCAATACAGCTGGAGAAGATGCGCCGGGCAGGCAGCCTGCTGTATGAGGTGATGCAAAAGCTCCAGGAGGCGGTACGCCCAGGGGAGAGTACTGCCGCCATCGACGCCTACGCTGAAGAACTTATCCGGCGAAGTGATGCAATTCCCTCTTTCCTGAACTACCGGGGCTTCCCGGCCTCCATCTGCGCCTCCGTTGATGATGAGGTAGTCCATGGCATCCCTTCGGATGATGTGATCCTTCAGGAAGGGAGCATCCTGAGCATCGACTGTGGGCTGATCCTGGATGGCTGGCAGGCGGACAGCGCCATCACCGTGCCGGTGGGAGAGGTCCCTGAGCGCCTCAAGCGCCTCATCGAGGTGACCCGCAACAGTTTTTTTGAGGGCGCACGGAGGGCTGTAAGCGGCAACCGCGTGGGGGACATCGGCCACGCGGTGCAGACCCTGGCTGAAGGGCGGGGCTTCGGGGTCATCCGTGACCTGACGGGCCACGGCATCGGCCGCAGCATGCATGAGGACCCCGCAGTGCCCAACTTCGGTGAGCCGGGCCAGGGCGCCAGGCTGAAGCCGGGGATGACCCTGGCGATTGAGCCGATGATTTCCCTGGGCGGATGGCATGTGAAGCAACTGGATGACGGCTGGACCATCAAGACCCTGGACGGTTCCCCATGCGCTCACTATGAGCACACCATCGCCGTCACTGAAGGGCTTCCTGAGATTTTTACCCTGCCCGGTTTTGCCTGGCAATGAGCGGGTGAAAGCATGAAGCCGCAGATCAAGCCGGGGTTGGTGGTTATCTCACGCATGGGGCGTGACAAGGACAAACGCTTTGTGGTATTATGGGAAGTGGACGCTGATTTCGTCATGGTGGCGGACGGGCATAACCGCGGCATAAGCCGCCCCAAGCGAAAACGGCGTAAACATCTGCTGGCCACAAGGTACGAGTTTCCAGAGATCATTGCCCTGAAGGAACAGGGCAGGCTGACCGACTACGATTTGCGAAACGCCCTTGGCCGCCTGCAAGATACCCCACAAGACCAAGCCTGAAGGAGGCACATTTTTGTCCAAAAGCGATGTCATTGAAATCGAGGGCAGAGTAGTCGAAGCGCTGCCCAACGCCATGTTTTCCGTGGAGCTGGCCAACGGCCACCGCATCATGGCGCACATCTCCGGCAAGATGCGCATGCATTTCATCCGCATTTACCCCGGGGACCGGGTTACCATTGAGCTGTCCCCCTATGATTTAACGCGAGGCCGGATTACCTGGCGCAGCAAGAACTAAGCGAACTGAGGAGGTTAACCCCACATGAAAGTCCGTCCTTCTGTGAAGACGATCTGCGAAAAGTGCAAGATCATCAAACGCAAAGGCCATGTGATGGTCATTTGTGAGAACCCGAAGCATAAGCAAAAGCAGGGCTGAGGGGTTATTCCGCATGGATTGCCATTCGGGCGGCTGCCGGGAGCACGCTCCCGGACCGTGTGGCGCCAGGATGTTGTTGTTTAAGCCGGGGTTTCCCCGGCCACCCATTTCAACGAGCAGATAAATTTGGAGGTGTTTCCAGCACATGGCACGTATATCGGGTGTTGACCTGCCCAGAGACAAGCGGGTGGAAATCGGCTTGACCTATATTTTCGGCATCGGCCTCACCACAAGCAAAAAGATCCTGGCCGAGACGGAAATCAGCCCGGACACCAGGGTCAGGGACCTGACCGAGAATGACATTTCAAAGCTGCGCGAGTACATCGAGCATCATGTGAAGGTGGAGGGTGACCTGCGCCGACAGGTGAGCCTTGACATCAAGCGCCTGGTTGAGATTGGCTCCTACCGCGGCATCCGGCATCGCCGGGGGCTCCCGGTGCGGGGACAGAACACCAAGCAGAACGCGCGTACGCGCAAAGGCCCCAAGCGCCAGGTCACTGGCCGCAAGAAGGCTGCCGCCCGCTAAGGCAAGAAGAGATTAGGCCCATCTGGGCACGGAGGAAGTAATGGCAAAAGCCAATCTGAAGAAGGTATCGCGCAAGCGCCGTGAGAAGAAACTCGTGGAGCGCGGCATCGTGCATATCAAGTCATCGTTCAACAACACCATCGTCACCATCACGGACACCCAGGGCAATGCCCTTTCCTGGGCTTCATCCGGCGGCATGGGGTTCAGGGGCAACAAAAAATCCACGCCGTTCGCCGCCCAGACCGCGGCGGAAACCGCTGCCCGGGCTGCGGCCGAATTTGGCATGCGCACGGTGGAAGTGTATGTAAAGGGCCCCGGGTCCGGCCGCGAAGCCGCCATCCGCAGCCTGCAGACCGCGGGGCTTGAGGTCACCATGATCAAGGATGTGACCCCCATTCCCCACAATGGCTGCCGTCCGCCCAAGCGCAGAAGAGTGTAAGAAGGAGGTTCCGTCAAGATGGCAAGAAATACCGGTTCTGTCTGCCGCATGTGCCGTCGTGAGGGCACCAAGCTCTTCCTGAAGGGCGAGAAATGCTTCTCACAGAAGTGCGCTGTGGCCAAGCGCCCCACCCCTCCCGGCCAGCATGGCCAGGCCCGCCAGCGAAAGATGAGCGAGTATGGCATGCAGCTGCGGGAAAAACAGAAGGCGCGCCGCGCCTATGGACTGCTGGAAAACCAGTTCCGCCTTACCCATAACAAGGCGCTTAAGATGAAGGGTGTCTCCGGCGAAAACCTGCTCCAGCTGCTTGAACGCAGGCTGGATAATGTGGTGTACCGTTCGGGCCTGGCCAACTCGCGCCCCCAGTCGCGCCAGCTGGTCAATCACGGCCATTTCCTGGTCAACGGCAAGAAGGTGGATGTCTCCTCCTACATCGTCGATGAGGGAGACGTCGTCTCCGTGCGGGATGCCAGCAAAACCAGCGAGCTGTTCAAGGCCGCCCGTGAAGGCAGCGCCCGTATCCTGCCCAAGTGGCTGAGCGTAAACGCCGAGGAACTGAAGGCCACCGTGAGCGCACTGCCTGAGCGCACCGACATCGACTTTGCGCTGCAGGAGAATATGATTATTGAGTTCTACTCCCGCTGATCCGTCGCCTGACCACACAAAACCGACGCGTCAATTGAGAGGAGAAGAGCCGTGACCATGGAAGCCATCAGCCCGCGGATAGAGCGGGTTGCGTATCGGGAAAACGAGTTCTATGCCAACTTTGAGGTTGAGCCGCTGGAACGCGGGTTTGGGCATACGCTGGGAAACGCGCTCAGGCGCGTTCTGCTCAGCTCCCTGCCAGGCGCTGCCGTGACCAATGTCAACATCGAGGGCGTGCAGCATGAGTTTTCCACCATCCCCGGCGTCAAGGAAGACGTCACTGAGATTATCTTGAACCTGAAGGAGCTCTCCGTCCGGCTGCATGTGGATGACACCAAGCAAGTGGAGATCGAGGCTGTCGGCCCCGCCATTGTTACAGCGGGCGACATCCGGGTGGACAGCGAGGTGGAGGTGGTCAACACCGGCCTGCACATCGCCACCCTTGCAGAAGGCGCCAGGCTCCACATGACGCTTACCATCGAGCCCGGCCGCGGCTATGTGTCCGCTGAACGCAATAAGGTGAGCGCGATGCCCATCGGGGTCATTCCCATGGACGCCATCTTTACCCCTATCCGCAAGGTAAACTATTCCGTCGAGGATACCCGCGTGGGCCAGATCACCGACTATGACAAGCTGGTACTGGAAGTCTGGACCAACGGTTCGGTCACCCCGGAGGAGGCGATCAGCATGGCCGCCAAAATCCTCACCAGGCAGATGGGCATCTTCGCCCATCTCACCGACCAGCCCCTGGAGCTGGCCTCCGAGCCCTCTGACGCCGAGAGCGCCGGTGCCAGCGCCGAGATGACGATTGATGAGCTGGACCTTTCCGTCCGCGCCTTCAACTGCCTCAAGCGCGCCGGCATCAATACCGTCAGCGAGCTGATCCAGAAGGACCAGGAAGACATGATGAAGGTGCGCAA
Source organism: Clostridiales bacterium (assembly GCA_012522875.1). GTDB lineage: Bacteria > Bacillota > Clostridia > Christensenellales > Aristaeellaceae > UBA6115. The sequence goes on from JAAYJP010000190.1 coordinate 4,882, forward strand.
CCTGGGCAAGAAGAGCCTGGAAGAAGTAGAGCAGAAGCTGGCCCTCCTGGGCCTGTCCCTGCGCAAGTCCGAAGAATAAGACAAGCCCACACGCTCAGGGCTAAGGAGGAACACCACACATGGCACAGCAACGCAAGCTTGGCTTGAGCAGCGACAAGCGAAAAGCACTTATCCGCAATCAGGTTACCAGCCTCCTCTGGCATGGCCGGATTGAAACCAGCCTGGCCCGGGCCAAGGAGGTCCGCAGGGTGGCTGAGAAAATGGTCACCCTGGCCGTGCGGGAATATGACAACACGGTGGAGGTCAAGAAAGAGTTCCACAATGAGAAGGGGCAGATTGTCTCCATCGATGTCACCAATGACAACGCCAGCAAACTGCACGCCCGCCGCCTGATTATGAGTTATCTCTACGATCCCAAGGAGCTGCGCAAGGATGATGAATCCCGCAGCGAATACCGGGAGCGCACCCGGGATGTGAAACATCCTGTGGTGGAGAAGCTCTTCAGGGAGTATGGCCCCAAATACCGCAAGCGCAACGAGGAGAAGAACAGCGCCGGCGGTTACACACGCATCTACAAGCTGGGACCCCGCCGGGGCGATGCTTCAGAGCGCGTGTTTATCGAGATGGTCTGAAACCTCCCCAGTTCATCACCCGCAAGCTGCCGCATATCCGGCGGCTTTTTTGATGCTTTCCTTTTTACGAAGGGATTGCGCGGCAAACCATTCTTTGCTATACTCAAAAACAGAACAAATGTTCTTTTATTGAGGTGGCATGATGGATTTGGAGGAGAAACTGGGGATCCTGACAAACGCGGCGAAGTATGATGTGTCCTGCGCCTCCAGCGGCGCCAGCCGCAAAGGGGCCAAGGGCGGCGTCGGGAACGCTGCTGCCAGCGGCATCTGCCACAGCTGGACATCTGACGGGCGCTGTGTGAGCCTGCTGAAACTGCTGTATACCAATGCCTGCATGTATGACTGCAGCTACTGTGTGAACAGGCGCTCAAACGATGTTCCCCGCGCCAGCTTTACGCCGCAGGAGGTGGCGGGGCTCACCATGGCTTTCTACCGCCGCAATATGATCGAGGGGCTCTTTTTAAGTTCTGCCGTGGCCATCAGCGCTGACCGCACCATGGAGCGGCTCATCCGCGTGGCGGAGATTCTCAGAAACCGGGAGCATTTTGGCGGCTATATCCACATGAAGGTCATCCCGGGAGCCAGCCGGCGCCTGGTGGAGCGCCTGGGCTACCTGGCGGACCGGGTCTCTGTGAACATCGAGTTCCCCACGGACCAGGAGCTTTCCCTGATGGCGCCTGACAAAACCCCGGAGGGCATCAGGAGCAATATGCTCTCCGTCAGAGACCGGAAGCTGGAACTGCTCCCCAGCCTTTTCCGGGGCTCCAGGCCGCCCGCTTTTGTGCCGGCGGGCCAGTCGACCCAGATGATTCTGGGGGCCGGGAACAGCGATGACCGGGAAGTGCTGAACAAGGCGGAGTCGCTCTACCAGATGATGGGCATGAAGCGGGTTTATTACTCGGCCTACGTGCCGGTGAACCTGCCGCTTGAGGAAGCCATCAGGGTCCGGACGCCGCTGCTCAGGGAGCACCGGGTGTACCAGGCGGACTGGCTGATGCGTTTTTATGGCTTCCAGGCGCGTGAAATCCTGGGGGAAAGGCGCTTTCTCGACCAAAAGGTAGATCCCAAGGCCGCCTGGGCGGTTGACAATTTCCACCTGTTCCCGCTGGATGTGAACACTGCGCCTCGGGAGATGCTGCTCAGGGTGCCAGGGCTGGGGCCCAGGGCGGTACAGCGCATTCTTCAAGCCCGCAGGCTGGCAGCCATCAGCTACGACTCCCTGGCAAAGACCGGGGCCGTAATGAAAAGGGCACGCCACTTTATAACAGCCCAGGGGCGCAGGCCCCATCTCTTAACGGATGATCCGGGCCGGGTATACCGGGCGCTGGCGGGAGAAGACAAGGATGCCTTCAGGCAGCTCTCGTTTCTTGACACTGTATGATGGAATGCGTGTTTGACGGCAGCTTCAATGGGCTGATGACCCTGGTGTTTGACACCTGGCGGCTTGGGGATGAAGTCACTGCGGTCATCCAGGAAACGGATGCGGCAAGCCTTCTGCCCGGACGCCATTTCCCCACCGATGACAGCAAGGCCGCGCGGATCCTGACGTATATTGGCAGCCGCTTGGGGGAGGAATTTGCTTTCATGGTGAAAGCCGCCTTTCTTTCAGCCAGGGCGGAACGCTTTCGTGCCATCGTGAAAACCATCCACCGGGCCTGCCAGATGGGCCCAGCCGCGCTTGATTTGCTGGAGGATGATATCCTCTGTTTTCTTGCCTGCCATCGTGAAGTCACGCGGGAAGCCCATCGCTTTCAGGGGCTTTTGCGCTTCCGGGAGCTTAAGGACAGAAGCCTGCTGGCTGTGTTTGCGCCGCGCCACCATGTGCTGCCGCTGATCCTGCCCCGATTTGCGGACCGGTTCCCCGGAGAGAAGCTGATCCTCTATGACGAAGGGCGCGGCATTGCCGGCATAAGTGAACAGGGGAAAATCACCCTTGCCCGGGTGGCCGAACTATCGCCCCAGGATTCTGACGGTGAACAGGAGTTGGAGGGACTCTGGCGGGTATTTTTTGACCATTTGGCGATAAAGGAGCGGTTCAACCCCGACCTTCAGCGGCAGCATGTGCCCAAATACACCTGGAAGCATTTGCCTGAAATGCGGGGAAAGCCTTGAAATAACGCGGCTGAAAGGCTATGATGCTCCCAAAATGCGCAGGGGGATAGAAAAGTGAAAAAGGTGCTGCTGTACGGGATGACCGGTGAGAAAATGTGCTTTATGCATGTGCTGTTGAACGCGCTGGACCTGCATGCTTCCGGGCACGAAGCCCGGGTGGTGTTTGAGGGGGCGTCGGTAAAGTTGCCGGCCGCCCTGGCAAAGGAGGGCAATCCGGTTTACCTGAAAGCCAGCCAGGCGGGGCTTCTGGCCGGCATTTGCCTGGCCTGCTCCAAAACCCTGGGTGTATATGAGGAGAATCTGGCCCTGGGCCTGCCGATGCTCTCGGATATGTCCGGGCATGCGGGTATAAAACCCTTCCTGGAAGCGGGTTATGAAGTGATCAGCATCTGATGGGCTTAAAACAGCATTTGTCGCGTCTCCTGGGGCGCAACCGCCTGATGGGCACCCTCATGGCCCTTAGGGGCAATGCAAGGTACTGCCTGATTCTGGAGCCGCTCTGGGGCGTTCCCAACACGCTGTATGTGCCATTGGTATCCAAATACATGGAAGCGCTGGGCTTAAGCGCGCTTCAAATCGGCGTGGTACTCACGGTATTCCTGCTTAGCCAGATGGCAGCAGCAGCCTTTGGCGGCGTCTGGACCGACCGCCTGGGCCGCAGGCGCACCACCCTGGTGTTTGATTTGTTCGCATGGACAATACCGTGCCTGCTGTGGATGTTCGCGCAAGGTTTCGCCTGGTTTTTGGTGGCCGCGCTCCTAAACGGCCTCTGGCGGGTGACAGAGACCTCCTGGAGCCTGTTGATGGTGGAGGACGCCCCCCAGGACAAGCTGGTGAGCATCTACGCCCTGGCCACGGTGGCGGGGCTGATCGCGGGCTTTGTATCGCCCCTGACCAGCATCCTGATCAGCCGGCACTCCCTGGTGAGCACCATGCGCGGGCTGTACCTGTTTTCCTTCGTGTCCATGACAACCAAAGCGTTTCTGCTCTTCAGGCTCACCCGGGAAACCAGCGTGGGCAAAAAGCGGCTTCAGGAGCTTTCGGGCAAACCCTGGCACCACGCCCTGAGGGGAACCGGGCGGGTGATCAGGGCGATGCTGAATAACAAGGCCCTGATGCTTACCCTGGGAATCATCTCCTGTGTGCTGGCCATACGCAGCACTATGGAGAACTTTTGGCCGCTTTTGGTGACGGGGCCCCTGGGCGTTGGGGAGGAACATCTGCCCCTGTTGGCCACGCTCAGGAATCTGGTGATGCTGGCCAGTTTCCTTGTTGTGTCCCATCGCTTAAGGGCGGATCACTATCGCCGGCCCATGGCCTTTGCCCTGTGGCTGATCACAGGGCTCAGCGCGATCCTCCTGGCACTGCCTGAGCACCTCAACTGGGCGCTTGTGCCCGGCGTGATGGCCGAAGCCCTGGCGCTGAGCATCCTGATTCCGCTGTATTCCTCCCTTCAGATGCTCCTGCTGGACAAACAGGAGCGCGCAAGGATGCTGGGCTTGTCCCTGGCCTTTTGCCTTTTGGTCACGGCTCCCTTTGGCACCATCAACGGCCTGCTTTCCCGCTGGCACCCGGCGCTGCCCATGGCCGTCTGCATGGCACTGGGCGGGCTGGCGCTGGTATTCCTGAACAGG
>JAAYJP010000018.1 GCA_012522875.1 Clostridiales bacterium
CCATTGACAGCATGCGCTGGCCGGAAGTGCTTGGCACCCTTTCAGGTGACAATACCATCATGGTGGTGGTCCGTGATGAGGCCGATGCCGGGTTGGTTGTTGAAAAATTCCATAACATCCTAAGGTAAAAGGCGCGGTTACATATGCTTGAGCAACTGACGATCCGGGATTTTGCCTTGTTCGATGAAATCACCGTAGCATTTGTGGAAGGCCTTTCAGCGCTGACCGGGGAAACCGGCGCCGGAAAGTCCCTGGTGGTTGACGCGGTGAGTTTTTTGTGTGGCGCCAAGGCGGACAAGGATATGATACGGTTTGGAAGCCAAAAAGCTTATGTGGAGGGCGTCTTTCGGACCGAAGGCAATCGGGAAGTGCTGCAAGCGCTGGCTGCCCTTGAGATAACGCCAGAGGACGGAACGCTGGTGATTTCCCGGGAGCTGAATAGTTCAGGGCGCAATATCAGCCGAATAAACGGACTTCCAGCGCCATTGAATGTGCTTAAGCAGGTAACCGAAGCCCTGGTTGATATCCACGGCCAGCACGAGCATCAATCCCTTCTGAACGAAAACCGCCACCTGAAATATCTTGACAGCTTTGGCGGCCCGGAACATCAGGCGCTTTGTGGCACTGTAAAAAAAGATTATGAAGCATACCGGCATCTGTACCGACAGTATCAAGTTGCGCTGGAAAATGCACGGACACGGGAAGAAAGGCTTGAGCTTCTCCGGCTGAAGGACAGGGAGTTGGCATCCGCAGGGGTTGAGCCCGGGGAAGATTCTACGCTAGAACAGCGCAGGGATTTGCTGCGTCATGCGGTTAAAATCAAAACAGCTTTGAATGAGGCTTATAGCGCGGTGTATGGAGGGCGGGAGAGCGGTGAGTCGGCTTTGGAGCTTACGAAGCTGGCACATAGGAAAATCAGCGATATCGCCATGATTGATGTCCGTTTTCAGAGTATATTGGAACGGGTTCAGTCCACTGCCTATGAACTGGAGGAACTGGGGCACGACCTGCGTTTGTTGAACGAAGGCATTGACACCGACAGCGTAAACCTGGAAGCCGTAGAGGAACGCCTGGATCTTTTGCGCAGGTTAAGCCGCAAATATGGTGCCACAGCTGACGAAATGCTTGAAAGATGGCAGGAAATCCGTAATGAAATCTCGAAACTCGAGGAGCTGGAAGAGACTTTGGACGGCCTCTTCCAGTCTCTCGAAAAGCAGAAGATGAATTACCGCAGCAGCGCGATGGCTCTTAGCAGTTCCAGGAAAAGCCTTTCCCTGCGCTTTGAGAGTTTAGTCGGTGAGCATCTACAGGAGCTGAACATGGGCGGCTCCAGATTTCGTGTATCTGTTGAGCCAGATTTTGCCCGTATCAGCCCTGACGGGGTTGATGAAGTGAAGATGCTCGTAGCTCCAAATATCGGTGAGGATTTCAAGCCACTGGCGAAAATCGCTTCCGGCGGTGAGCTCTCACGGCTGATGTTGGCTTTGAAGGCCATTACGGCCGACGCTAATGCGGTGCCCACCATGGTGTTTGACGAAATCGATACAGGCATCTCAGGCGTCACAGCCCAGGTTGTCGCGAGGAAGCTATGGGATATCGCCCGGTATAGGCAGGTAATCTGTGTCACACACCTTCACCAGATTGCTGCCATGGCCTCCCAACATATGGAAGTCGAAAAGACGGAATCGCAAGGCAGGACAAAGACAACCATCAGCAAACTGGACGAAATAAGGCGAATCCAATCATTGGCCGGCATGCTGGGTGGCAACAAAGCCGGGCAGGAAAGCGGGCTGCAGCATGCGAACGTGCTCTTGGACGAGGCTTCGGCATATCGTGCAACGCACCCCCAAGTGACAGAATAAGCTATCCGCCGGGCCCCTATTGTGCCTTCATCTGTGAAAACACGTTGGCGTCAAGGGATTGATTTGTGTTACAATTGTGTTGCATCAGCCAAAAGCAAAGGCTGGGAAAGGACGTTTGATGCACCGATTAATTGCGGCACGACGCCTGATATGTGTTTTTATCGGCATCCTCTTCATGGCGGGTGGCTTTGACACATTATCCATCAAGGCAGTGGAGAACTTTGACGGTGTGCGGATATTGCTCAGTAACCTGAATCTTGAAGACAGATTAACTATCGGAGTATACGGCAATTACAGCATTCGGGATCAACTTGCCTTCCAGCGCGGCACAAAGCTTGAAATTCGACTGACGGCACAAGGGATTGTGCTTTTTTATGAGGGGATGATTTACCATGCGGGGAATAAGCTGGAGCTGCACCGTCACCGAGCGGAGGCCGGTGTAGAAAATGGCCTGAGGCTTCAGGATGGGCTCAACCTGTACACAGGGGACCTTCACCTGAGTGTGCAGGGCGGTTCTTTGCAGGCAGTCCTGGCTTCTCCCGTTGAGGAGTACCTGATGGGCGTGGTGCCCTATGAGATGAGTGATGATTTTCCATTGGAAGCACTGAAAGCCCAGGCTATCGCGGCACGGACCTATACCCTTGGGAACGTGAAGCCGGGTGAACCCTATGACATGACCGACACCACCAATGATCAGGTTTATTATGGCCTCAATTCCCTGAAGGTCAATGCCATTAAGGCGGTTGCAGAAACCACGGGAATTGCCTGTTTTTTTAATAACACTCTGGCGCAATGCTACTATACGGCCAGCAACGGTGGCTTTACCGAATCGGCTCTCAATGCCTGGGGACGTGAAAACATACCGTACCTGGGTATCGTAGAAGATCGCTATGACTTGGAAAATCCGCTAAGTGAGGTGCGCCAGGCTGCTGTACCAGGAATTGTAAGAGACCACAGCCAGTTTAGCGCTGGACTCCTGGCGCTGCTTATGGAAAAACTCAGCCCACGCCTTGAGGCGTTGGGATACAGCCCCATTGCGGATGATATACGCATTGATGAAGTGTTGGGTATCGTGCCCCACACGACCCGTTTTGGCGGAGAAAACGGTGTCATGCGCTACCTCCGATTTGACCTGAAGGTCAGTGGCAAGTCCTTTGATGAGCGCGATCAGGAGGTTTCTTTTGGAGAAGCCGCGATGCATGAGGCAATTCGAACAGTATCAGGCTTTCAGGCATTGCCGGAGAATATTTCCGTTGACTGTGAGATTTTTCCTGATGTTGAAGCGGCGCTGAACCTGTCAATCAACCGCAATCCCAACGAACTGGTTTATGTGGAAAAATTGAACGGCGGCTTTCGCATCCTGTTCACCCGTTACGGACACGGCGTGGGATTAAGCCAGCGCGGAGCGGAGTGGATGGCCGCCACTTATGGGTGGGATTATCAGAAAATCCTGCGATTCTATTATCCGGGCACGGAGCTGCGCGAAGTGGACACATCCTATTCTTTGCCGGAACCTATCGGAAGGGACTATCTGACCACGCCAGGACCAGCCCCTACTCCTACACCGCGTCCCACGCTCATGCCGGTTGATCCACAAAGGGCACATGGCAAGCTCATTGCCCGGGTAACAGAAATCCCGATCAATTCGTCCCTTAACCTGCGTGCGGAGGCCAGCCTGAACAGCGAGATCATCATGCGTCTCTTCTTTGGCCAGGAATTGGTGGTGGTGGAACAATATGAGGATGGCTGGCTGTTGGTAGAAACGAATGTGATCAAAGGCTATGTGCGGGAGGAGTTTGTCAGTTTTGACTAATTTCAGCCGGGAAGCGCTTGCCTTCCATTTCCAGCCGGAGATGCTGGACTTCATGATGCAAATCCGCCTCAACAACAATAAGGCTTTTATGGATGCCAACCGGGCCGAGTACGTCGAGAAGGTACGCGAACCCTACTACGAATTTATTGAGGCTCTGACCCCTGCAGCGCTTGATATAGATCCCCGTATGGAGGTTCAGCCATCCAAGGTCCTCTCCCGAATTTTCCGAGATACCAGATTTTCCCGGGACAAATCACCATACCGGGATCACCACTGGTTGGCCTTCCGCCACGAAGGGGAGCCACGGGAGAAAGCCCTCATGCTTTGGTTTGAAATCAGGATGGAGTCTGTAAGTTGGGGAATGGGCTTTTGGGGGGATAACCGGCCCGCTATGGATATTCTGAGGCGTCGTATGCTGGCAAATCCGGGAGAACTGGTTACGCTTTCAGACAACCTAAGGAAATGTGATTTTCTGCTGGCCGGGGAAAATTTCAAACGTCTGGCTATTCCGGATGAATTGGACCAGCGCTTGTTGCCTTGGTACACCCGCAAGGAACTGCTGCTGATCCGGCAGAACATTAATCCGCGCTGGGTATTTGAGCCGGGCATTGCCAAGCGCCTGGCTGATGACTTCATGGCACTTAAACCTATGTATCAACTTCTTCGTGGGTGTTTTGAGCTGGCCATGTAAAAAAATAAAAAGGAGAGGCAAACGCACGCTGCCCTCCTTGGATTGATGGTGCATTACAGGGCTCGGTAGACGGAGACAACCTTACCCAGGATGGTAAGGTCCTTCACGATAATAGGCTTCATTGCAGCATTTTCAGGCTGGAGCCGGAAGTGCCCATTTTCTTTATAATAGCGCTTGACTGTGGCGTCATCCTCCAGCAATGCCACCACAATGTCTCCATTGGACGCCATCGGCTGTTTCCTGACGATCAGGTAGTCACCGCTTAAAATACCGGCATCAATCATGCTCTCCCCGCGAACTACAAGGGCAAAATAGTCGCCTTCCTTATTGATAAGATAATTTGGAACTGGCAGTGTTTCATCAATGCTCTCTTCTGCCAGGATGGGGTTGCCGGCCGCCACAGGGCCCATCAACGGGATTAAACGGACACTGGCCTTCTCTTCTTCCTGGGCACTTTTCTGCAAAAGCGTCATGGCCCGGGGCTTCATGGAGTCACGCTGAAGCAATCCTGCCTTCTCCATGCGCTTTAGATGCCCATGCACAGTGGAGGTGGACTTCAAACCCGTAGCATCGCAAATTTCCCGAACTGAGGGTGGGAAACCGCGTTCCTCCAACTGCTCCTGGATAAAACGCAGGATGATGCCCTGTGTTTCACCGTGTTTTCGTTTTCTTCCTGTATCGTTCATGATTACCTCCTAATAGGGCTCGGCGGCATTATATCATGCAAACATATGTTTGCAAACATCCTTTTCAGCTTCAATCCGGCATTTCTTCCGTATTTTCGGGAATCTCCGGCAATTCAATACGCTTGGCGGCTTCCCGGCGTTTGTCATCAGACATGGCGGCATAATGGCGGCGGGTGGTGTTCACATCCGCATGGCCCAGGGTGTCCGCTACCAGATAGATATCACCGGTTGCACGATAGAGGTTGGTGCCAAAGGTGCTGCGGAGCTTGTGAGGGCTTAATCTGGGCTTGAGCGGCGCGCCCAACACGGCGTATTTCTTCACCAGTTTTTCCACCGCACGTTGGGAGATTCTCCGCCGCTGCAGGGATAAAAACAGCGCGTGTTCATGCCCCTCAAGGGGCTGTGCAGCCATGCGTTCCTGCAGATACTCCTGAAGGCAAAGGGCTACTTTCTCGGGAAAATACAAAATGGTCTGGTCACCGCCTTTTCGGGTGATCAGAAAAGAAGAATTCCCGAAGTCCACATGGTCGATGTCCAGCCCCACCAGTTCACTGACGCGAATTCCGGTGCCCAGAAACATCAGCACAATAGCAATATCGCGCTTGCGGGTGATATCCAGGAATTTTTTCTCACGTTCGTTGAGACCTTCGCCTGACATCAAGGCCTGCAGCATCCTTTCAACTTCATTCTTCTCCATATAAAGAATGGGCTTATGGTGACGCTTTGGCATGGAAACAAGGGTGGCGACATTGGCAGAAATCAGCTCGTTTTTAAACAAATACTCAAAAAAAGAGCGGAGGGAGCTGAGTTTTCTCATGATGCCAAGCGATTGATTGGTGATGATCGTCTGTGTGTGCTCATTATCCACGCTGTTTTTAACATACATCTGAAGATAATCCTGAAATCCGCTGATGTGTCGGGCATTGACCCGTGCCAGGTGATCCCTGTTCATCAGCCTGGGCTCTGTATCTGAAAAATCCGACTCCTCTGCGCATAGATATTGGAAAAACAGCCTCAGGTCGTAGGCATAAGCTTGCCTGGTGAGTGCGCTGGTGGTCTGTGCGATGGCACGGAAATACTCTGTACACACAGAAGGCAGTTCCAGTTGAAGCTGCCGCAGTTTTTCCATCGCATGCATGTTTGATTGGGTGTGATAAGCCGCTCTTTTCAAAGTAATCTCCACATTTGTTTCTTGAATGGATTTTCCATCCCATTATAACCCGGGTTACAGGAAGCCGCAAATCATGGCAATAGAACGTCCGCGGGAAACAATGTAAAATATGGAGCCAGATATTGACATTGTACATTGTGGTTGGCATAATAGGTGAGCAACATCAGCACGGAGGCAGGGAATGAACTCAACCGTTTTTAAGACCAAGGCAGGGGAGAAGGAAATACAGTCACTTGTAGTGGAGGGCTTCCACAAACCCGATCAACTTGCGCAAAGCAGCGGGGTGTGGATTGCTGTGGCGGGATCTGCCATGCTGACACCCGGCACCTACGAACTCAACCAGCAGAAGGCCTGGACGATGATTATTTGCCAGCAGGGTTCATTCTTTGTGAACCTGAATGACCTGAAGATCAAGAGCCGGGAATGTTGTATGATTCCAAGGTTTCAGGAAGGCGCCAGCATCAGGATGGAGCAGGACGCGCGGGTGATCTGGCTTTTGGTGGACGGCCCGTTGGCAGATGATTTTATGTCTAAGCTCGGAGCCATGCCACACCGTGCGATGAAGCAAGGTGTTTTGCCATCTCAGCTGAAGCTGGCACGCCACATCGTACAGGCAGCTGTGCGGATCGGCTCGGTCAAGGAAGCTTCCTCCGCCCAACTGCAGCAGCTGCTTTGGGGTTTGCTGGCATCTCACTCAGGCCAGGCGGTTGCCATGGACGCTGTGCTCTCCCACGAGATTGCCAAGGTCATTGACGCTATGCGAAAAAACCAATACAGGGATTCATTTTCCCTGAGCGACATGGCAAATCTCAGCCGAATGCCGGTGGAGACATTCCGAAAGCGTTTTGTCTCAGAGGTGGGTATGCCTCCGCAGAGCTACCAACTTTTCTGCAAAATGGAACGCGCCAAGACCCTACTGAAAACCGGGATGACCGTACGCCAGGCAGGTGTTGAAGTGGGTATGGAGGACCCCTACCATTTTTCCAAAACATTTAAGAACATCGTTGGGATGAGCCCTTCCCACTATAGCAAGACAATTATGACCCGTTCATGATTTTATCACAGCGAAAAGCCTTGATGCTGCCGCCGTTGCAGCTGGCTTACATCGGCGATGCGGTGTACACCCTGCGCATCAGGCTTAGGGCTGTTGCTTTAGGCCTAAATATGCATCAGCTGCATCGATACACCACAAGGTATGTCAGCGCTACAGCCCAGGCGAAAGCTCTGGAAGCACTTATGGAAGGCCTGACCGATCGGGAGATGGAGCTGGTGAAGCGTGGGCGCAATACCCATGCCCGCCACTCCGTGCCAAAGTCCGCCACCAGTGCTGAATATGCGGCAGCGACCGGACTTGAGTCACTGATCGGGTATCTTTATTTAACAGGGCAAAAAGACAGAATTGACACCCTGGTCAACCTTATTGACGACCGAATCAACGCACAGGAGAACTAAAATGCCTGAAGTGCAGTTGCATGTGGAGCTGTTGGCCGTCACCCCTGAGGGGGAAAACCTGGTGGCGCTTGCCGCCAAGCTATGCTATGCCAGAAGCGATGTGGGAGGCCTGCGCGAAAAGGTGAACGCCAACGACCAAAGTGCTTTTATCGAGAAACTCCTTGATTCAGGACACCTGTCGGTGGTAGAGCATGTCTCCTTAACCTTTGCGGTGGAAGGCGTGAGCCGGGCGCTTCTGGCGCAGCTGACCCGTCACCGTATCGCCTCGTTCAGCGTGCAAAGCCAGCGTTATGTGCCGTTGGATGCAAGATTCAACTATATCCTGCCACCCCGAATCAAGGAACTGGGAGAAGAGGCGGTAGCAGCCTACCACGCCCAGATGGGACAGATACACGCTTGGTACCACGATTGGCAGAAGGCTTTGGGAATGGGGGAGAGCAGCAATGAGGATGCCCGCTTTGTCCTTCCAAATGCCTGCGAAACCAAACTGGTGATGACCATGAACGCTCGTGAGCTCAAGCACTTTTTCAGGCTGCGTTGCTGCGAGCGTGCCCAGTGGGAGATTCGTGCGCTGGCCACGGAAATGCTGCGCATTTCCAGGGAGCAATTGCCGGTTTTATTTAAGGGAGATGGTCCTGGTTGCGTAGCTGGTCCTTGCCCCGAGGGCAGAATGACCTGCGGAAAAATCCGGGAAATACGGAAAAAATTTGAACAGCTATAAAGCAGAAAGTAAAAAGATGAAAGAAAAAAGCCCAACCTCAGGAGGAGGCCGCCAAAGCAGCCGGAGGCCACAACAACAGAACAATCCCAGAGCAAGTAATCCGCGAACCCCGCAGAGGTCCGGCTCGGGCAGCAAGGCGCCGGCCCAGGGCCAAGGGAGTATCAAGCCCGCACACCCATCTGCCTGGAGCGAGAAAAAGCCGGCAGGCGCCCGGCCTTCAAGCCCTTATCGCAAAGACAGCAGCAGGCGATCGGATCAGAATTTCGAAAAGCGCTACAGTACGCCCGGCAAGCGGGATACCTACCAGCCAAGGCAAGGACGCGAAAAGACCGAGCCCGGAATCCCATCCCCAGCAGCAAGGCGCTTTGGCCCAAGCAGCAGGCCAAACAGTTTTCAGCCGCAAGAGAGGACAGTAAAGCCCTTGCAGTCATTTCGGGTTGAACCAATAAATGACGCGGTTCCCGATGGACTGGAGACAATCCCTGCGGGTATTAACCTCCTCACAGGGCGCAACCCCATCCGTGAAGCCATCAAAACCGGCCGTGACCTTGAGAAATTGATGGTAGCCAGGGGCGAGCTTTCCGGTTCCGCGCGTCAGATCGTAAGCATGGCAAAGGAAGCTGGCGTGATGGTGCAGCTCGTTGAGCGCCGGCGGCTGGACCAAATAGCCCAGAATCACCAGGGAATGGTTGCCTATGCTTCTGCATATCAGTACGCGTCGTTTGAAGAAATATTCGAAGCCGCCAAAGTGCAGGGACAGCCGCCATTTGTCGTGATCCTGGATCAGGTTACGGACCCGCACAACCTGGGCGCTGTCATCAGGACAGCAGTCTGTGCCGGGGCACATGGCGTGATCGTGCCAATACACCGGGCGGCGGGGCTTACGCCCGCAGCTGTAAAAGCTTCTGCAGGTGCAGTTGAACACATCAAGGTGGTGCGTGTTGGCAACCTCAATCAGACCATCAGGACCCTGAAAGACAAGGGCCTCTGGATATTTGCTGCTGATCAGGCGGGGGAGGATTACCGCAGCGTCAAAATCGTCGGCCCCTGCGCATTGGTCATCGGCAGTGAAGGGGAGGGGATAAGCGCGCTGACGCTTAAAATGTGTGACCATCGGCTAAAAATTCCCATGGCTGGGGAGATTGGTTCCCTGAACGCATCGGTGGCGGCCGGAATACTGATGTACGCTGCTTTTAATGGACGAAATCCTGTCGTTCAGCAATGAAAAGGCTTTGTATGCGAGCCTTGTGACTGTTGACAAAACGGGTGCTCTTGGATAGAATATCCGAAGCACTCATTTATGCGGGTGTAACTCAATGGTAGAGTGCCAGCTTCCCAAGCTGGTTACGTGGGTTCGATTCCCATCACCCGCTCCATGAGCCCACTGCGGAAACCGCATTGGCAGGACGCCGGAGAACCGGCAAACCCGGCCGGCGTCTGCCCGGCACAACATGCGAAATCAGGAGGAGATGCGAACCCATGGCAAAGCAAAAGTTTGAGCGGACCAAGCCGCACGTGAACATCGGGACGATCGGACACGTGGACCACGGCAAGACAACGCTGACCGCGGCAATTACGATGGTGCTGGCGAAAGCCGGTC
>JAAYJP010000019.1 GCA_012522875.1 Clostridiales bacterium
CTGGGCCGGAGGGTTTCCTGAAGCGCCCGGGGCTGCTCCATGATCTCCTTCATCATGAAGTGTTCAAAACCACCCTTTTCCGCTGCGGAAACATCCCAGTCCACGTGGAAGATATCCTTACGCGAAGGGGCGCCGAAAGCGTCAAAAAACAGGACTTCTGAACCTGTCAACAGGGCGATCTCGCCGTCCTCCAGCAGGTATATGTCCCGGGTGTGGCTTAGGATGGCGGGGATGTCGGACACCAGGAAGTTCTCACCCTCGCCCCGGCCGATGACCAGCGGGCTGTCCTTGCGCAGGGCGGCGATTGAGCCTGGCTCATCCAGGCTCAGCACCCCCAGGGCATAGGAACCTTCCAGGTAAAGGGCCGCGGCCCTCAGGGTTTCCACCAGGCTGCCCTGGTCACACTCCTGCATGAGGTTGGAGACGACCTCGGAGTCCGTGTCGGAGTTGAAATGGTAGCCGCGGGAGATGAGCATTTCCTTCAGCTGCCTGAAGTTCTCGATGATGCCGTTGTGCACCACAGCGAAACGCTCGTCATTTGACAGATGCGGGTGGGAATTGCGGTCAGACGGCTCGCCGTGGGTAGCCCACCGGGTATGCCCGATGCCCACATGCCCGGGGGTCTCTTCCCCATTGCCCGTGATGTCGATGAGGTGCTGAAGCCTTCCCCGCGCTTTGCGCACCTGGATTTGCCCGCTTTCCACAAGGGCTATGCCGGCCGAATCATAGCCCCGGTACTCCAGCTTTTTGAGCGCTTCCAGGAGAACCGGCGCCGCTTGCCGGGGGCCTGTGTAACCAGCGATTCCGCACATGTTCTATTCCTTTCGCTTGTAGGATCGAGGGCTTTTCAGCCCAAACGGAAGCATTATAACCACGGGGCGCCTCCAGGGAAACCCCGTGGTGAATTTTTTCATTATTTTTTATGTTTTTATTTGGCTGCGCGGCTGATGTGCTCCTGGATGGCCAGGGCCTCATCCGTGAGCGTAAGCTTCATGCTGAACACCCTGGATTCGCCCGGCTTGAGCATCAGAAGGCTTCCGTCCTCCCGGGCAGCCGGGCGGCCCATGACGCCGGAAGTGGTGGGCTCAAGGCCCAGGGCATAGTCGCCCGCGCGCATGCATTTCCATTGGCACAGAAGGGGCAGGGCAGCGGCGTCAAAGTGCAGCACCGCAGCCATGCCCAGCCGCTCGTTGTGCAGCATGGCGAAGGCCTCCTTGCCCGGGTGGCGGGTGTGGAAGAAGCATTCCTCAGGCCGATTGATACCGGGGGCCTCCATTGCGGCGTGGTCCTTGTAGCCGGCTTGGGCGGTCTCATCCCGGGGGCTGACAAGGCCCGCGCTTGTGTACACCCTGGCACCCTCATCCAGCAGAGGGTAGCCGAAATTTACATGGTACACCAGCATCAGGGGCGTTTCAACAAAGCCCTGATTCTCCACCGTGTCTTCAATTTCAAGGGTGTCTGATTCCGTTCGGAGCCTTAGCACCCTGGCCAGCACCAGGTTTTCCTCAAACACCTGGGCTTCACGAACCTGGCCGGTGATTTCGATAATGGCTTCGTCCCCATCATATACCGTGCGGGCGGTGACTTTTCCGGCCGGGGTGTTGCTGAAGGGCCCGTGGAGGCCCAGGGGCTGGCCCTGGTCCACTGCCGGCGCACCGGCGTAGGTGAGGCCGCAGGTGGTGAGCAGGCCCGCGTAAAACTGCTTCAGGAAACCCCGCGCGCCCTCCTCCTGGTAGAGAAAGGGGGAGCGCAGCCCGGTTTTGGACTGGAAGGCGATGTTCTTTCCCTTGTAGTAGAAGCTGGGGATGTCCAGGCCGCGGTCAGCAAGCACGGTCAGGCGGGTGTTTTTGCCGTTGTCCAGGTCAAACGCGCGCATGCCCTTTTCAGGGCCGTCGTTAAAGGTGAAATCCTTGAAGCCGTACAGGCCGTCAAGGTTGCCGGCTTTCTGCCGTAGCTCATGTTCCTGGGATTTTTTCATGGTGTCCTCCTTTTTGATTGGCTTGTCTGTTGCTGAAAGGAATTGTACAATGGGGCGATGCCGGGCGCAAGTCAGCGCCCAAAATTCATCGGGAGGTTTGGGATGCGCGCTGTTATGTATGGAGCCGGTAATATCGGCCGGGGATTTATCGGCCCCGTGTTCAGCCGGGGGGGCTATTTTGTCCAGTTTGTGGACGTGAACAAGGAGCTGGTGGATGCCCTGAACACCCGGGGAAGCTATCCTTTAAGGGTAATCAGGGATGAGCGCCATGAGGACCAGCCGGTCACGGGTTTTGAGGCCATCAATGGCCGGGATCAGGAGCAGGTGGCCCATGCCATCGCAGGGTGTGACCTCATGGCCACAGCGGTGGGCGCCAAAATCCTGCCGCTCATCGCCCCTGTCATGGCGGAGGGTTTGAAGAGGCGCTTTGCCAGGACGGATAAGCCGCTTGACATCATTGTGTGTGAAAACCTAATGGATGCCAACCTGGTGCTGGCAGAGTTGATCAAGGGGCATCTGAGCCGCGAGGAGCAGGCGCTCTTTGACGCCCGGGTTGGCCTGGTGGAGGCTTCCATCGGGCGGATGGTGCCGGTACAGACAGAGGAAATGCGCGCGGGGGATCCTTTGCGGGTGTGTGTGGAGGCGTACGCCGCCCTGCCTGTGGACAAGGCCGGTTTTGTGGGGGAGATCCCGGAGCTCCCGGGCCTGACGCCTTTCAGCCCCTTTGACTATTACATCCGCCGTAAGCTCTTTGTGCACAACATGGGGCACGCCACCTGCGCCTACCTGGGCCACTACGCCGGGAAAACCTATATCGCGGAAGCCATCCGGAACGCGGATACAGCCCTTGTCACCCAGAACGCGATGCTGGAGAGCATGGCGGCGCTCTACC
>JAAYJP010000191.1 GCA_012522875.1 Clostridiales bacterium
AGGCCAAAGCACAGCAGGAAGGCGAGCTTCCATCCTTCCGGCACATCCCGGGCCTGGGCTGCCTCCCCCTGGGGGGAAACGGCATCCCGGAGGCCCCTGCGCCTGAGGATCCATCCGTAGTACCCAATGCGCCAAAGCCTGTTCAGGGAGCGCTTTCTGCCTTCATCCTTGTGTGCCAATTGAACCTCTTGCTTCTCAGTATTGACTCAAATACCGGGAAGCGGCCTGGCCGGCTTCCCCAGCATCAGGGATTTTACCCTATTGTGAATGATGCTGCGGGCAGGGGTACATAAAAATGCTGCCAGATCAAACCCATGGCTTTGGGTTTCGCGCGCCTTTTGCCGCTGCCTGCCTGTTTGCTGATCTGGACGGCTCCCCGCTCAGGCGCGTCCATGTAAACGGCCCGCTCTCCGGAGATGGTATCAGGCGCACCACCGCAAGCCCCAGGCACGCCCCATGGGCCGGGGAGAATGCCGGGTGCCAGCATAAGCTTCCGGATGTCGGCTACTGCCTCATCAAAAAAGGACGCCCGGCGTGTTTTTTTCGCTCATGCCGGCTGCGTGTCCGTTCAAATTCAATGGCTTTCAATGTTCTGATTGGTTTTCCCTGAACCAGCTATGCCAGAAAAACTCCAATAAATGTTGATTGTATTCGCGATTCCCCTTTCTCAGGAGACGCTGCGCATTCAATCCCTTCAAACATCCCTGGGAAGCGCCGAAATCTGTTCCTTGCGCTTTCTGCCCGTCGTGATCTGTGACAAGGGGATTTTCTGTGCGAGAATCGCATCAACAGATACTACAACAATGAGTATCGAGCCCTTGATGACATCCTGCCAGTTTGCCTGTACCGCCAAACGTTGAAGGCCATTAAACAGAACGCCGATGAACAGCATCCCCCAAAAAGTTTTAACCGCGCTCCCCCGCCCCCCGGAAAGTGAAGTGCCGCCAATCACAACGCCCGCAACAACCGACATTGTAAGGTCCCCGCCAAAAAGCGTATTGCCGGAGGACAGGCGCATTGCCATCAACACGCCGGCAACAGAGGTCGCGAAACCAAGAATCACAAATAACATGGTTTTATAGAAATCCACATTGATGCCCACCATTTTGGCGACCACCAGGTTGCCGCCGGCAGCATAGACATTGCGGCCGAATTTCGTGTTTCGAAGCACATACCAGGTAATCAAAAACGCACCCAGGAAAAACAAAGTAATGTTGGGCATTCCCAAAAAATCGCCGTTTCCAAAGGCATTGAGCGCTGGATTCGGGAAATTTATGGGACGGCCGTTGGTATATGTCAGTGCAAAGCCTTTTAGCATGAGCATCATTGCCAAAGTTGCAACGAAAGCGTTTATTTTCAACTTGGATACCATAAACCCGTTGATCAGCCCAACGACAATCCCTGCGGAAACGCAGACCAGTATCGCGACAGGGACATTCACGCGTTTTGCAATGTCGGTGAACAGGATCGTAACAACCCCCAATAAGGAGCTTACCGATAAATCAAATTCCCCGCCAATAATGGAGATGGTCATTGCGAATGCGACGATTCCATAAAGCGAAATCTGTATGAAGATATTCTTGATGTTTGAAACGGTCATGAAGCCGGATGCGGTCATCGTCAAGAGAATAACGGGCAGCGCCAGCGCAATGATAATAATATTGTCCTTGACCAGCCGACTGATATCAGCGCGTTTCATCCCCGTCACCTAACCTCTCTGCATTTGCCGGCGCTTGTTGACAACATCCAGTGCGAAAGCCAAGGCGATGACAAAGCCTTTCACGATCATTTGCGGATAAGAGGACAAGCCAAGCAGATTCATCGAATTCGACAGGACCCCGATCACGATGACGCCAATAAGCGTATTGACAAAGCTCCCGCTTCCACCTTTCATGCTGACCCCGCCTACAACGCAAGCGGCGATGGCTTCCAGCTCATAATTCGTGCCCGCCGTCGGATTGGCGCTCATAACGCGTGAAGGCAGCAGCACCCCCGCTATGCCTGAAATCAAGCCGCACATCATGAATGCCATCAGGAAGTAGAATTTGATATTCACGCCTGAGAGCCGCGCCGCCTTCGGATTGGAACCCACAAACAACAGCTTTCGTCCAAAGGAAGTCTTCGTCAAAATGAACTGGCAGATTACTATCAAAGCAAAAAAGACATATGCCGGGTTGGCTCCTTTTCCTATCCTGGTAAAAATCCCGGTGGCTGTGACCATCATGAACAACCCGCCTTGAATGATGAGCGCCAGGGCAGCTAAAACTGATTGCGCTCCATAGGTTGTTATAAAACTCTCCCCGAGCCTTCCGTTGACCCCAGCAATAATGCCGCCTTTGATCAGGCCGATGGCACCTGCAGCCAGGATCGGCAATATGATCGCAAGCCACTCCCGGCCGCCGTTTGCAACCGTAACCGCCATAATGCCGATCAGTGACATCATCGATCCCACAGAAAGATCAATACACCCGATGAGCAAAACAAATGTCATGCCACAGGCAAGGCACCCGATAACCGAAATCTGATTGAGAATATTGTTGAAGTTTGCCAGCGTAAGAAACCGGGGATAAAGAATCGCCACGACAGAAACCAGCAACAGCATCAGAAAAAGGATGGCATTATTGCTGAGTATATCAACAATTCGGTTTTTTATCGAATCTTTTGGTCTGGCTGCAACTTCCAATTCACTCCGCTTCCTTTCTTATCCGAGTGCAAACCCCATAATATCTTCTGGTTTCAGACCCTCATGATTCTCCACGCATGTTTGCAGGCACCCCTCATACATCACCATGATTCGGTCGGACAATGCAAAAATCTCCGGCAACTCTGATGAAATCATGATCACGGACTTTCCCCTTTTGACCATTTCGTAAATAAGAAGGTATATTTCATACTTCGCTCCAACATCGATGCCACGCGTTGGCTCGTCCAGGATAAGGATATCCGCATCATTGTAGAGCCATTTGGCCAAAACAACTTTTTGTTGATTCCCGCCTGACAGCTGGTCCAGGCGGTGATGAATTGAGGGTGTTTTGACTCCCAATTCCTGCACCATGCGCTTCGCTTCACGAACTTCTTTGCGCCGGTTAAGCACAATACCCCTGGACACCTTATCCAGATTGGTAATTGTGATATTCTTCATCACTGACAGTTCTATGGATGAGCCCTCATCTTTGCGATCTTCTGGGACCAGCCCGATGGACAGGGCTTTGGCATTCATGGTTGAACGGATCGATACCTTTTTCCCGTCAACCCAAAAATCGCCTTTTTCAATCTTATCGGCTCCAAACACTGCCCGCGCTATCTCGCTTCGCCCCGATCCGACCAGCCCGGCAATGCCAAGGATTTCTCCCCGGTAAAGCGTAAAATTGATGCCTTGCAGAAAGCCAGGGGTAAACAGGTTTTTTACATCGAGGACCGGTTCCCCAATCGGATGGGCTTCACGCTCGGGAAATTCATAATCCATGCTGCGCCCCACCATCTGTTCGATCAAATAGGGCTTTGTGGTCTCGGCTACATCCAGTGTGCAAATGTTTTTTCCGTCTCGCAGCACTGTCAGGCGGTCACAAATCTGGAATATTTCCTCAAGCCGGTGGGAGATATAAATAATCGTTATGCCTTTGTTCTTCAAAATGCGGATGATGTTGAACAGTTTGTGTATCTCCTCAGAGGACAAAGTTGCTGTTGGCTCATCCATGACGATGATCTTGCTATCCAGCATCAAAGCGCGGGCGATTTCCACCATTTGTTTTTCTGCAATAGACAGTTCAGAAACCAAACGGCCCGGGTCCATTTCGAAATCGATGCTTTTCATGAATCCATTAAACTCGGCAGTCATGCTTTTCCAGTCGATAATCCCTCTGGAATCGCTTTTCAGCCTGCCAAGGAAAGCGTTCTCTAAGGTTGATAAGCTCAGCACAAGATTCAGTTCCTGGAAAACAAAGCTGATTCCGCCCGCCATCGCCTCGCGGATATTTCTAAATACGGTAGGTACGCCATTGATCAGGATTTCTCCCTTGTCCGCAGCGTATACGCCGTTGAGTATTTTCATCAGCGTTGATTTGCCGGCCCCGTTCTCACCGAGCAATGCATGGATTTCGCCTGCACGGACATTCAAGTCAACATTGTCAAGCGCGACAGTTGACCCAAAAGCCTTTGTGATGCCTCTCATTGAAAGGATATGTTCCTGCATTGGAAATCCCCCCATTTATACTCGGAGGCGGATTAACCGCCCCCGAGCATATGGTTTTACAGTTATATTGAAACTAAGTTATTACCATCCCCAGCCTTCCCACTCGGCCACATTTTCAAGTGTGACAAGGGGGCTCATGCATTTGAACCATTCCTGATCGCCATTTTTGATTTCTCCGTCCATCACAGCAATTACGGCCTCAACACCAAGCTGGCCCTCTTCTTTGGCGGAATGAAGTACGGAGCCATAGAGTTCCCCAGACTTGATCGCGGCAACGCCAACATTGTTGGCCCCCGTGGAAACCGCCTTGATCTTCCCGGTTAGGCCCGCGGCAGCAATCGCCTGCTGGGCGCCCTGGAAAATCCCGTCGTCATGGGTGAAGAGGAATTCTATTTCATCACCAAAACGGGTGATATAGTCCTGCATGATTGACATTGCAATCGCCGGATCCCAGCCATCCACGTTTTGGGCAGCCAGGATTTCTATTCCGGGATACTGGCTGATAATTTCCTCAAAGCCCTTCTGGCGGTTTGTTGCTGGGTCTGTGCCTGCTGAACCCATCAGGCAAACAACTTTTGCGTTTTCACCGATCTGTTCAACACAGGCCCGTCCAGCAACGCGCCCCATCTCAACATTATCAGGGCCCGCAAACACGGGAATGGTTTCCGCAACGGAAGCATCAACTTTTGAGTCAATTATTGCATAGGCAATCCCCGACTCATTGAGGGTGTTGACAATCGTAATGGAACCCGCTGCATCTGCAGGGAAGTAGATGATTCCGTCATACCCCTGGTCTATGGCTGTCTTGATCTGGTCAAGCTGCACTGACGCATCGGCCTGTCCATCGACAATGGTAAGCTCAATATTGTTTTCAGCAGCTGTGGCCATGGCCTGGGCATTCAAAGGTGCGCAGAAAGGAGCGGTAAAGAAGGCATTGGTAAAAAAGACTTTGCGCGCGGCGGGCGCCTCAGCAGAAGCGACGGCAAAACAGGATACAATCAGAATCGAGGTTAGAATCAACGCAAGCAGTTTTTTCATGGTTAGTTTTCCTCCTTTTTTATTGTTGATCTGAAAGCATTCGGATGGTTCTGTGTTATGGAATACCCCCTTCTTTTTTTAAGGTGAACGAATATCACCTTGTATCCTGCAAAACAGACTGGAAAACGCTGGCTGCTTTGAAAGCTCCGCAATCATTCTTAACATGGTGAATTGGCCCCTGCGCGGTATTTCCGCAAAAGCCCATCCTCACTGAAGGCTTGGCGTTTCAGGATGCTCGGCAAAATGGCGCAGGAGTACCAGCGGCTCGGATGATGACTGATTGGTCAATTCCACGCCGCTGCGGGAAGCTTCTTCCGATACAAAGTACTCATCATGCGTCAGCTCCCCAAAGCGGATCATGCTGGGAGAGGACAGTTCCATCCCATTGATCGTCCCATGCCCCTGGATGCAAACAAGGCCGTAGGCCACCTTATCCTTCAATGTTGCGGACTTGCCGGGCATAATCGTGGTTCGGCGTGCCCCGATGACCTTGTTGCGGTAGCATATCCATTCATCCACGCAGCCCTGTGTCGCCATCTCCTCCGTATTTTCGACTGTAAACGGCACCATCCGGCGGTGCTGGAAGAACATCGGGTCCAGGTTCAGTTCCCAGTCAATGACATCCAGCAGGTACTCATAATCACCCAGCCTGTCTTCAGGGCAGTCCTTCCAGAGCAGGTTTTCCGGAACTACATGATCAAAATACAGCACGGACTGGTACATGGCAAAAACATCAGAGGCAAACTGCGGCTCATACGTGCAGAGGCTTGCCGGTGCATGAAGCACTCCCGGCGGCACATCCCATCCGGTGTCCATGTCAATTGCGTATGCCCTGGACAGGGACAGAATCCTGTTATCCCCTTTCGCAAAGGATTTCAGGGCTTTGGCCACTTCCTCCCTGCTTGTTCCCGGGTTGAGCCCAAAGAATGTAAAGGGGAACTCGGCACCGTAGTTGTTATACTGCGCCGGGAAAAAATACATTTCCGGCTTCCCGCTCGCGCTGACCAGCGCCGCATGCTCATCATCGTGGTGGATATGATGGGGCAGCGGCCCCTTATTGTCGAAAAATTTTGAATATATGGGCCACTTTCCATACTTGCTGAACAGGCCGCCGCCAATCAAGCCGCCCTTGAGATGCCCCACCGCGTCGATGAGGAGCGCCTTCTCTTTTCCGTCATCCGTAACAATATAGCTTAATCCTTCATCCTCAGGCGTGCCGGGGCCATTGTCAGCCGGGGTGGTTGAAGAAAACCAGCGCTCATCTATCCCCCCGCGCTCCAGGCCCAAAGCGAAATAGTCATCCGGATGAAGGCGCAGCCGCCGGCCTGGCCGGCAGAAGGATCTGGGGACCCATGCAGGTGCCAGCCGGACAACCCCTCTGCCCTGGTTGATTGCTTTCTCAATGACCGATATAGAACTCATTTTCATTCCTCCATACGCTTTGGTATCTGAATAATATTTCAGGAAGCAGGCCTGCTGACACCTGTTTTCTCCGGAGCGCGGAAGCTCCTTGACCCATCACCGGATCCCCGCATCTCCCGTTCCCTCCCTTCATTTCATCAATGCCCCTGCATCAAAGGAAACTGCAATCATATGTTCTGGAGCGGGAAAACCCAGACTGGATAATCGGGAAAAGCAGTGTATAACAATAAACTTCAGCAGATTTATTGTAATTTGGCGGACTTTATTTGTCAAGCGCCTTTGCTTATTCCAGGAAAGGCAATAATCGGCTTTTCCCGGATACCATCCGCCTGGCATTTTAGGCAATGGGAAACGCCGGGGCGTCCGCGCTCCACAAGCCGCGCGTTTGTCTGAAAAATAGGAAAGGGCTGCCGCCATCCGGCCCTTGCCCACCGGAAAAGGCGGGAAAAGGAAAAATGGGGCAGCCCTTGTTTGCGTTGATAAAGGGCGTTTATTCAGCCTGCCATTCA
>JAAYJP010000192.1 GCA_012522875.1 Clostridiales bacterium
CCCCTTGGAAATGATGTTCAGAGCTTCTGGGCAGGGCTTCTGGGCGGGCAGTGCGGCATTGGCCCCATCACCCGGTTTGACACCAGGGGCTACAAGGTCACCATCGCCGCGGAGGTGACGAGGTTTGACCCGGCAGCTTTCGGGTTGGAGGCAGCGGAAGCCCGGCGTATGGACCTATTCACCCAGTACGCCCTGGCGGCGGCGCACCAGGCGGTGGGGCAAAGCGGCCTCATGGGGCAGGTAATGCCTGAGCGCCTGGGGGTGAACATCTCAAGTGGAATCGGCGGGATCGAGACCATGTTCCGGGAATCAGAAAAGCTCCTGAGCCGCGGCCCGGGGCGCGTATCTCCCCTGTGCATCCCCACCATGATCGGCAATATGGCTGCCGGGAATGCGGCCATCCGTTTCAACGCCCAGGGCGCATGCGTGCCGGTGATCACCGCCTGCGCTACCTCCACCCATGCGGTGGGGGAAGCTTACAGGATGATTCGCCACGGCTACCTGGACGCCATGATCACCGGCGGAAGCGAAGCCTCCGTAACGCCCATCGCCATCGCGGGTTTCACCAGCTGCATGGCGCTGTCAGATACCAACGAACCAACAGCATCGAGCCTGCCCTTTGACGCGCGGCGGAAAGGCTTTGTGCTGGGGGAAGGCGCCGCTGTGCTGGTGCTGGAAAACCTGGCGCATGCCCGGGCGCGGGGCGCTGGCATCCTGGGTGAAATCGTGGGCTACGCCGCCACATGTGATGCCTTCCATATCACCGCTCCCCATCCCGGGGGGGACGGTGCCGCCCGGGCCATTCGCCTGGCGCTTGAAGAAGCCGGGGACAAGGGAGAGGAGAGACTTTACATCAACGCCCACGGAACCGGCACACCGCTGAATGACAAGACCGAGACCCTGGCCATCAAAAGGGCTCTGGGGGAGGAGCGGGCGCGGCGTACCGCTATCTCCTCCATCAAGGGGGCCACGGGGCATATGCTGGGTGCGGCGGGGGGCGCTGAGCTTATCGCCACGCTGCTGGCGCTTTCGGAAGGGGTTCTTCCCCCCACCATCCCGCTGGATGCCCCGGACCCGGAGTGTGATCTGGACTATGTGCCCAGGAAAGCCAGGCGCGAGGCAAGAGGCCTGGGCCTGTCCGTTTCCCTGGGATTTGGCGGCCACAACGGGGTGCTGGCCATCAGGAGGGGCATATGAATTTGGATCAGCTCAAAGAGATCATCCGGTTGTTTGAAGGAAGCAGCCTGACTGCGCTGGATGTCCAGGTGGAGGGAGAGCGCTGCCGCCTGCGCCGCGATCCTGTGGGAGAGGCGCGGCCGGTGATTCAGCAGGCGGATGCGGCGCCCGCCCGGACGCATCCCCTGCCGGCCGGGGAGGGCCACGACTTCAACCGCATCATAGAAGTCAAGTCCCCGGTGGTGGGCATTTTCTATGAAGCGCCGGAGCCCGGCGGCAAACCCTTTGTCCAGGTGGGAGACCTGGTCAAAAAAGGAGATGTGCTGTGCCTGATCGAGGTGATGAAGCAGGTGACCGAGGTGAGTGCACCCCAGGACGGCCAGGTGGCGGATATCTGCATGGCCAGCGGCAGCGTGGTGGAATTCGGCCAGACGCTGATCAAGCTGTATTGAGGACATGATGAACCGGGATATGATCAAAACCTACTTGCCCCACCGGGAGCCGATGCTGCTGGTGGATTCAGTGGTGCTGGATGAACAGGGCCATGCCAGGGGGGAATACCAGGTGCGGGGGGATGAATCCTTCCTGCAGGGGCATTTCCCCGGGTTTCCCGTGGTACCCGGGGTGGTGCTGTGCGAAATCATCGCGCAGTCCGCCGGCATCCTGGTGATGGAAAAGCTTCGGGATGGGCTGCTGCCCCTGTTCACCGGCATCGACAGGGTGCGTTTCCGCCGCATGGTGCGCCCGGGAGACAGGGTTTTCACCACATGCAGGCTTGTACGCCGCACCGGGATGATGGTGAAAATCGCGGGCGAGGCCCGGGTCAAAGGCGAAGTCTGCGCTGAAGGCACCTTTCTGATGATGTTAAGCGACGCCGGGAAGTAGCGTATGTTTGCCAAGATTCTGATCGCGAACCGGGGGGAGATTGCCGTGCGGGTGATCCGCGCCTGCAAGGAGATGGGCATCAGGACGGTGGCCGTCTATTCGGAAGCCGATCGGGAGGCGCTGCACGTATCCCTGGCGGATGAGAGCATCTGCGTGGGGCCTGCCCCCTCAGCCTTGAGTTATCTCAATCAGGAGGCGCTCCTGTCCGCGGCATTGAACACAGGCTGTGAGGCAGTGCATCCCGGCTATGGCTTTTTGTCTGAAAACCCTGGCTTTGCCAGCCTGTGCAGCGAGAATGGGCTGAAGTTCATCGGCCCCTCGGCTGAAACGATCCGCCGCATGGGCAACAAGGACGAGGCCAAGCGGGCCATGGCTGCCGCGGGCGTCCCGGTGATTCCGGGCCGCGAGGATATCAAAGACCTTTCCCAGGCGCAGAAGGCCGCGCAGGAAATCGGCTTCCCCCTGCTCATCAAGGCCCGCAGCGGCGGGGGAGGGCGGGGCATCCGGCGGGTCAAGGGGCCTGAGGCCCTGGACCATGCGTTTACCGAGGCCGCCTTTGAGGCGCAGAGCTGTTTTTCAGACCCTGCCCTTTATATGGAAAAGCTGTTGACGGATGTGAAGCATGTGGAGGTCCAGGTGCTCTGCGATTCCAGGGGCAATGCCGTCTGCTTTGGTGAGCGGGACTGTTCCATGCAGCGCAAGCACCAGAAAATTCTGGAGGAGAGCCCCTGCGCCGCCATCAGCCCCCAGCAGCGCGCGAAACTGATGAAGTACGCCCGCCAGGCTGTGCGCGCCCTGCGCTATGAGGGCGTGGGAACCCTGGAGTTCCTGATGGACACGCAGGGAAATATCTACTTCATGGAGATGAATACGCGCCTTCAGGTGGAGCACCCGGTAACGGAGTTTGTCTGCGGAATTGACCTGGTGAAGTGGCAGATCAGGACCGCGGCAGGGATTCATCTGCCCTTTAGGCAGAAGGACATCAGTACCCTGGGACATGCCATCGAGTGCCGTATCAATGCCGAGGACCCGGCCAAGGGCTTTGCCCCGGGCGGAGGCACGGTGGATATCCTCCACATTCCCGGCGGGCCTTGGGTGCGCTTTGACACGGCGCTCTATCAGGGGTACAGCCTGCCGCTGCACTATGATTCGCTGATCGCCAAGCTCATCGTCTTCGCGCCGACCAGAACGGAGGCTATCCGGAAAATGCTTTCCGCACTGTGTGAGACCGTGATTGAAGGGGTGGATCACACGGCCTTGTTCCAGGCGGAACTGATGACAGATCCAGGGTTTGAGGATGGCAGCTATACCACCGACTACCTGGCAAGCAGGAGGGCAATGGATGATTGAAAAATCCCTGTTCAGGGACCCGAACCTCCGTTTGGAGGGGCAGGAGGACGCGCCGGAAAAAGTGCCTGTCTCCACATGCCCCCGGTGCCGCAAGAATCAGGAGCTGCCCGCGCTGGCCCAGGGCCTTTTCCTCTGCCCGCGCTGCGGGTATCATTTCAAAATCAATGCCAGGGATCGCATCGGGATGACGCTGGATGAGGGCAGTTTCAGGGAGATGGGCAAGCGCATCGCTTCCAAAGACCCCCTTTCGTTTCCGGGCTACAAGGAGAAGCTGGAACAGGCGCGGGGACAAAGCGGTGAGCACGAGGCTGTTATTACCGGGGCCGGCAGCATCTTCGGCCAGCCATGCGCGTTTTTTGCGATGGAATACCAGTTTATGATGGGGTCCATGGGTGCCGCCGTGGGAGAGAAACTGACGCGGCTGTTTGAGCGCGCGCTGGAGCGCAGGTTGCCTGTGGTGGGCTATCCCCTCTCCGGGGGTGCCCGGGTACAGGAGGGGATTCACAGCCTTATGCAGATGGCCAAGGTCTCAGGCGCGGTGCGCCGGCACGCGGACAGCGGCCTGCTTTACATCGCGGTTTTGTGTGACGCCACCACCGGGGGGGTGGCCGCCAGTTTTGCCCTGCAGGCAGACATCATCCTGGCGGAACCGGGTGCCCTGGTTGGCTTTGCCGGACCGCGGGTGATTGAACAGACCACCCGGCAGAAGCTGCCGGAAGGCTTCCAGCGGGCGGAATTCCAGATGGAAAAGGGCTTTGTGGGCAAAATCGTCAGGCGCCGGGAGCAGCGGGAGCTGCTGGGGCTGCTGCTGAGAATGCACGCGGGGGGACCGGCATGAACGCCTATCAGAGGGTGCTGGCCGCCCGGAGCAATCAAAGGCCTGACGCCATGCGTTACATCAACTTTATGATCAGCGACTTTGTTGAACTCCATGGAGACCGTAGGTTTGCTGATGACGCGGCCATGGTGGCGGGGCTTGGCTATTTTGGGAATCGCTGTGTGACAGTGCTGGGGCTGGAAAAGGGGGTGGATACCCCGGACCGCCTGAAGCGCAACTTCGGTTCCGCCCAGCCGGAAGGCTACCGCAAAAGCCTTTGGCACTTGAGGCAGGCGGAGAAGTTCAGCCGCCCGGTTCTGTGCTTTATTGATACTGCCGGGGCCGCCTGCGGCGTGGGGGCTGAGGAGCGGGGGCAAGGCCAGGCCATTGCCGAGAACCTCTGGGAGATGATGGGCCTCAAGGTACCGGTGCTGTCCGTGATCATCGGGGAGGGCGGCAGCGGCGGGGCCCTGGCGCTGGCGGCCGCCAACCGGGTATGGATGCTGGAGAACGCCGTGTATTCCGTCCTCTCCCCTGAGGGGGCCGCCAGCATCATTTACAAAGATGCCGGCAAGGTGCTGCA
>JAAYJP010000002.1 GCA_012522875.1 Clostridiales bacterium
CCCACGCCGGTGACGGCGGAAACGCACACCACCGGAACGATCTTGCCGGACTGCATCCCCTTCCTGAAGCCCACCAGGATTTCCTCATGGGAGAGGGCGCCTTCCTCGAAATACTTCTCAAGCAGCGCGTCATCCGCCTCGGCGGCGGCCTCGGTGATCTCTTCGATGAAGGCTGCCACGCGGCCGCTGAGGCCCTCCGGCACAGGGACTTCCTTTGTGGCCTTGCCGGCGCCCTCAAAGGCCTTGTTCTCCAGCAGGTTCACCACGCCGCTGAAATCGGCGGCGTCGCCCGTGGGCACGACCAGGGGCACCACGGAATTGCCGTAGGTCTCCCGGAGCATTTCCAGCGTCTTGGCAAAGTCCGCGTGCTCCCGGTCCATCTGGTTGACGATGAACATGCGGCCGGCTCCCTGCTTTGCCGCGGTGTTCCAGGCCTTCTCAGCCCCCACATTCAGCCCGCCGGAGGCGGAGATCACGATGCCCACCGTGCGCACCACCCTCAGGGGCCCCACGGCCTCGCCGATAAAGTCAAAGTAGCCCGGCACATCGATCACGTTGATCTTGGTGTTCTTCCACTCAACGGGCGCCACGGCGGCGGAGATGGAGATGCCCCGCCGGGTTTCCTCAGCGTCAAAGTCGGTGGTGGTGGCGCCGTCCTCCACCCTGCCCTGGCGTTCAATATTCCCGGCAGCAAAGAGCATTGCCTCCGTCAGCGTCGTCTTGCCCTCGCTGCCATGTCCCATCAGCGCGATGTTGCGGATGTCCCCGGTCTGGTATTCAGCCATGCCTGTTCCCCCTAAATATGTTGATTGCGCCCGAAAGACGCTTGCGTGCAACGGACAGTATTCTACCATATCAGCCCGTGCATGACAAGCAACGGGCGATGATTTGGCCCCGGAGGCGGCAGGGTGAAGAGAAACAGGGCTTTGCGCTTTGCCTGCGCCCGATGTGTCCTTGGGCCTCGCCCTATGGGATCCCCGCCACAGCTTGCTCCGGTTTTGGATGCCCATAGCCCAAGACAGCGCTGGACTGCCCCTGTCATGCGATTTTCCGGTTCCGCTCTTTGCCGATGCAGCCTCAACTCACTTGAAAACCGATGCAGATCCTGGGGCTTAGGGCAGCTGGCGGGAAACCTCCAGGCGCAGGGGCGAAGAGCCCAGCAGCTCTGCGCTCCGCGTGTCAGGCTGGGAGCCGCCCACAAAGAGGATGGTGGCGGAGGTCTGCTCCCTGAAGCCCTCCTCATTGATGACGGTAAACATGTCGGGGTCAATGGGGACCATGGCCTGCTGTTCCTCTCCGGCTCTCAACGCCACGCGTTTGAATCCGGCCAGGCGCGGGTTAAGCGGCGCAAAGGGAGACTGTGCTTTCACATACACCTGAACCACCTCCTCTGCATCCGGGCCCTTATCATTGCAAACGGATACCGACACGTGGCCCTGTTCAAAACGCGCATCCCTGTAGGAGAAAACAGCATAGCTCAGCCCGTATCCAAAGGGATAAAGCGCCTGGGCTTCGTGATAGCGATAGGTGCGGTTTTTCATGCTGTAGTCGGTGAACTCCGGCAGCGTGTCCTCGCTGCGGTAGAAGGTGACGGGTAGTTTGCCGGATGGCGAAACAACGCCCAGAAGAAGATCTGCCAATGCGGTTCCGCCTGCCTGCCCGGGATAGCCTGCCCAGAGGATGGCGTTGCCCTCTCTCACATCCAGTGCGCTGCCCGAGGTAATGACGGTCACCAGTTTTTTCGCGTGCTGCCGCATGGCTTCCGCCAGCAGCCTTTGGCTTGGCGGAAGCAGAATATCTTCCCTGTCGCCGGAGAAGTAGGTGTTGCCGCGCTCACCCTCCTCACCTTCCAGCGTCCCGTCAAGACCCACGCACAAAAGGGTGACATCAGCCGCCTGCGCCGCCGCAACAGCCTCCTGAAGCCGGTCATTGGCATATTTGGAGAGCACACTGCCGCGGTCCTGGTTGAGTTTGGCACCTTCCGCGTACAGGACGCGTGCCCGGCCGGCCAAGGCATGCCGGATGCCTTCCAGGAAGGTGGTATAGCGCGAGGAAGTGCCATTGTAGTTACCTTCAAGCACCGCATGGCTGTCAGCCACCGGGCCAATCACGGCAACTGTACGGATGTTCTCAAGGCGCAAAGGAAGGACACCGTCATTCTTCAGCAGAACCATGCTCTTGCGGGCAATACGCAGCGCGCGTGCTGCGTGCGTGTCAGAATCACTCTCCAGCGGGCTGATAAAATGAAGTTCACAGCTATCATCAAACAAGCCCAGAAGGCAGCGGGTTGTAAACAAACGCACTGTGGCGTTTCGGAGCATGCCCTCATCTATCAGCCCCTCTTTCAGCGCGATGAGAAGTTGCAGATAGGTATTGCCACAGTTCAGGTCGCACCCATGGCGCAGGGCCAGCGCCGCGCTTTCGGGGGCGGTTGATGTAACCTTGTGATGCTCGTGAAAATCCCTGATAGCCCAGCAATCGCTGACAAAGTGCCCTTCAAATCCCCACTCCCCCCGCAGGATATCCTCCATGAGGGTCTTGCTGCCGCAGGCAGGCTCCCCGTTGACGCGATTGTAGGCGCCCATCACAGCCTCTACGCCAGCTTCCCGTACCAGGGCTTCAAAGGCGGGCAGATAGGTTTCCCGCAGATCCTTTGGGCTGACCTCCGCGTTAAACTCGTGGCGCAGGGTCTCCGGCCCTGAATGCACGGCAAAATGCTTGGCGCAGGCCGCTGCTTTCAGGTATTTGCCATTCCCCTGGAGCCCCCTGACAAAAGCGACGCCAAGCCGCGATGTCAGGTAAGGATCCTCCCCATATGTTTCCTGGCCGCGGCCCCACCTGGGATCACGAAAAATGTTGATGTTGGGGCTCCAGTAGGTGAGTCCCTTGAAGATGTCCCGGTCGTCCAGCTGGGAGATGGCGTTGTACTTGGCGCGCCCCTCTGTGGCGATGATATCCGCGATGCCGCTGATTTCGTCAGCATCAAAGACAGCCGCAAGGCTGACAGCCTGTGGAAAGACCGTTGCTGTGCCCGCGTTGGCAACGCCGTGAAGGGCTTCGTT
This sequence comes from Clostridiales bacterium, assembly GCA_012522875.1. Taxonomy (GTDB): domain Bacteria; phylum Bacillota; class Clostridia; order Christensenellales; family Aristaeellaceae; genus UBA6115. The sequence continues at coordinate 3,063 of JAAYJP010000002.1, forward strand.
CCACCAGTTGTACTCGGGGATGCCCAGCCTGGGGATCGCGGGTGCATCATAGCGAAGCTGCGAGGCCATTTCCTCCACTGTCATCTGCTTAACCAGGCGCTCAGCCGCTGCTTTGGCCTTTTCCCTGTCCATAACCAGCTCCTTACTGCAAGGCGATGGATGCCCTGCGTTTATATTCAATCACTTACAGCCAGGCCACCCATCCGGAGGCCTGAGGCTGTGCTTTCATCGGTTTGCCCGCCGCAGCGCGCTGGAAAAGAATGGGCGTGTTTCTGTGCATGCCAGCCCGGCGTCTTTCCGTGACGAACACGGGCCGGGGGAAAGGCAGGGGCTTCCGGAAAACCGCGTCAGTAGATGCGCCGTCCTCTCTCATCCGGAATGCCTGAGAAGCGCCAGAAGTAATTGTTGAGCACATCCCGCCACTCGCATGCGTTCTGAAGCTGGCGGACAAAACGCTCCCGTGTGTGACGGAAGCTTTCCTCGGGAATCAAGCCCTCAAGGGACTCCCAGTCCCGCAGCAAGGCCTCCGCACCCAGCGCGCCCTCAAACCTTGTGTCGTAGATGTACTGGATTAACGTGCGGCCATCAGGCAGCACATGGTCAAAGGGCAGCCGATGGAAGAACAGCAGCAGCTCCTGGGGGCACGTATGGGGGCTGTCATAGCGCCTGCGTAATGCCTCCGGGTACTGCAGCGTAAAGCCGGTGCCGCGGGAACTGCGGTCAATGCCCACGGCCCGGCCGTCGGTGCGCAGATAGGTGCCCCACTTGTCGTACTCGTACCCTTCCGGGTTGGGCCCGTAATGGCTGTCCGGGTGCACCATCCATCCCAGCGCCAGAGGCGCTGTATAGCTTTCATACACGGCGCGCGAGCGAAGCAGCATTGCGCGAAGCGTTGAGAGCACGACAGGGTTACTGCCATAGCTCAGGCGGATCCACCAATCGGCGTCGTCATCGGCTGTTTGGCCCCGCCAGGCGAACAAACCGTAGGAAAACAGATTTGCCTGGGCTAGGTCATGCCCGGTCCAATTGTCATCACGTCCCAGATTGCTGACCGCGCAGATGTGCCGCGGCTTGAAGGGCAGCAGGTCACGGGTGATCTCCTGCCACATCGGCGGCATGTAGTACAGGTCAATTTGCTGCCCGGTGTATTCCTGGGCAAGCTGCAGCTCCAGGGCTTTTTCAGTGTTGGGCATGGCGTACAGAAGCGGGGAAACCGGCTCGCGCGTCTGAAAATCATAGGGCCCGTTCTTGATTTGCAGGATGACATGCGCATCAAATGTGCCATCCATCGGCGCATATTGTTCAAAGGCCGCCTTGGGACGGTCTATGGCATGGTCGCGCCAGTCCTGCTTGCAGTTGTACACAAAGCACCGCCAGATAACATAGCCCCCGTGGGGCCGGAAGGCCCGTGCCAGCATATTGGCGCCCTGCGAATGGCTGCGACCGTAGGTGTGAGGCCCAGGGCGAAACTCGCTGTCTGCCTTGATAACAACACCGCCAAAGTCAGGGATCAGGCCATATATTTCCTCTGCCCGCTTCTGCCACCAACGCTGCACCGCGGGATCCAGCGGATCGGCCGTCCCAATACCCGCACTATGAGGGAGCGCGAAATCCGCGGCAACCATCAGGCGGATGCCGTAGGC
>JAAYJP010000193.1 GCA_012522875.1 Clostridiales bacterium
AATTTGAAGCTGGGAAGCGGCGTGGCGCCGGTTCCAAAAATGATGGCCCATGGCATTCCCCTTGCCATTGCGACGGATGGCGCTGCCAGCAACGACAATCTGGACCTTTGGGAGGAACTCAAACTCACCACGCTTCTGCACAAGGGCTTGGGGCATGACGCTACCCTGGTAAGCCCGGCTCAGACGCTGGAAGCGGCAACCCTTGGTGGTGCCCGTGCGCTGGGCTTTGACCGGCTCGGCTTAATCCGGGAAGGTTGGCTTGCGGACTGTGTACTGCTGGACCTTGACATGCCAAACACCCTCCCTGCCTATGATGTATTATCTACCATTGCCTATGCTGCCGGGAGCCGCAACGTTCGCATGACCATGTCTTCAGGGCGTATCCTGTTTCGCGACGGGGAGTACTTGACGATTGACGCAAAGGAAGCCAAAACCATGGCCAGGCAGGCTGCCTGCCAATTGCATGGGGGCGTTTCCGGCGCGTAACGCTTGCCAAAACGTCAGATTCGTCGTATACTGAAATCGCGCAGCAAAAAACCATATGCGGTTTTGGATAGCGCATGTTTTTTTTAGCAGAAATTGATGAGAAATTTGAAGTTCATGCAGGCTGACAATGCCTGCATCACAATAATGAACAGAACGAATGGAGTAAAGACAATGAGCAACAAACAGCACGAGCTGAGCAACAAAACGGTGGTGTCCGTTGAGGGTATGAGGAAACTGGAGGAGAAGCTCCAGTACCTGACCACCATCCGCCGGGCCGAGGTGGCAGAGATGATTGCGGTTGCCAGGGGATTTGGGGATCTGAGCGAAAACGCTGAGTATGATGAGGCGAAAAACGAGCAGTCCCGCCTGGAGGCCGAAATCATCGACCTGGAAAACACGATCCGTACTGCCATTGTTATTGATGAAAGCGAGGTATCAACCGACCGGGTCAACATCGGCACCACTGTCAAGGTGTATGATGCGGAGTTCAAGGAAGAAATGGAATACACCATCGTGGGCGCCAGGGAGAGCGACCCGATGAGCAACCGTATCTCCAATGAAAGCCCCATGGGAGCAGCCCTTCTGGGCAAGAAAAAGGGCCAAACCGTTAAGGTTCAGGCACCCGGTGGCATTGTCACCCTCAAGGTTCTGGATATCCATCGCTAAAAAAGGAGCATCACGAGAACATGTCAGATCAGGCAGCCGGTTTTCAAGCCTATTCCGAGCAGGAGGCTATACGCCGGGCCAAATTGCAGGAACTAAGTGAACAGGGCAAGAGCCCTTGGCTTGTTACCCATTACCCGGTCAATGCCATTAGCGCCGCTATAAAAGAGCGCTTTGAGGCGCTTGACGGGCAGGATGTGGCTATTGCTGGTCGCATGACAAGCCGCCGGATTATGGGCAAGGCCTCCTTCGCCCATCTGCTGGACAGCGCTGGCGTCATCCAATGCTACATCAAGCGTGATGATATCGGCCTGGAAGCCTATCAGGCTTTTAAGGCTTATGATCTGGGGGATATCCTGGGCATCAAGGGCAAGGTGTTCAAAACCCAGACAGGGGAAATCTCCATTCATGCCAAGGAAATGACCCTGCTTGCCAAGTGTCTGAAGCCTTTGCCAGAGAAGTGGCATGGCCTTCAGGATACTGACCTGCGCTACCGCCAGCGGTATCTGGATATGATCGTGAATCCGGAAGTGCGAGACACCTTCCTGAAGCGTACGAAAATCATCAATGCCATCCGCAATTTCCTCAACAGCCGTGGTTTTCTGGAGGTAGATACCCCCATTCTGCATACGCTGGAAATCGGCTCCGCCGCCAGGCCTTTCGTCACATTCCACAACACCCTGGACATAGAGATGTTCCTGCGTGTGGAGACGGAGCTTTACCTCAAACGCTTGATTGTAGGCGGCTTTGACAAGGTGTATGAGATCGGCCGGATTTTCCGCAATGAAGGGATGAGCCCCCGGCACAACCCTGAGTTCACTACTGTGGAGTTTTATCAGGCTTACGCAGATTATGGCGCATTGATGACGCTGACAGAGGAACTCATCTCAACGGTTGCCAGGGAAGTCTGCGGGGATACCAAAGTGACTTATCAGGGTCAGCTGATCGATCTGAAAACGCCATGGCCACGCATCAGCATGGCAAAGGCTGTAAAAGATGCCTCAGGCATTGATTTCTTTGCCTGGCAAAGCGATGAAGAGGCCCGGACAGCCCTTAAGGAGAGGGGCATCCATGCGGAGTCCCACTTCTCACGGGGGGATTGCCTGGCAGAGTTGTTTGACGAGTATGTAGAAAAGAGCCTGGTCCAGCCCATCTTTGTAACGGACTACCCGGTGGAAATCTCTCCCCTGGCCAAACGCAAACCGGATGACCCAAGGCTGACCGAGCGCTTCGAATTCTTTATCTGTGGCAGCGAGTTTGGCAATGCTTTTTCCGAGCTCAATGACCCCATCGAACAACGTGCCCGCTTTGAGCGCCAGGTGGCCGAGCGCCGCAAATTAGGCGGCACCAAGGCACAGGTGGATGAGGATTTCCTAAATGCTCTGGAGTACGGAATGCCCCCTACGGCTGGCGAAGGCATCGGCGTGGATCGGCTGATTATGTTGTTGACAGACAGTCCTTCCATCAGGGATGTACTGCTTTTCCCTACCATGAAACCGATAAGCTGAGCTTCAATATGGGAGACCCATGAAATTAACCCTCAAACCCGAAGGCAGGACATTCAGGCATCACTTCAGCTATCAATGGTGGCAGTATGCGTTGATTATTGTCCTGTCTTTTGCTTTATGGAACATGATTTATACCCAGACTGCCTACAGGGCGCCGGGAGATAGGCGAATCGACATCTATGTTCAAGCGGCAGAGCCGCTGAGCGACGAGCGGATTGCTGTTCTGCAAGCCATCGGGAACCGGGTATCGCCTGAGGTGGAGGAAGTCAATGTGGTGTCTGTTATGCCATCAGGGGCCGGGAATATGTACGCCGGCGTCCAGCTAATTACCTATCTTTCCGCACGGGAGGGTGACATCTATGTGCTGGGAACGGAGGACTTTAAGCGTTTTGCTGCCCAGGGGGCTTTTCTTCCGCTGGATGGAGATGGAGTTGGGCTGGATTTTGGAAATAAAAATCTGCAGGCCGGTCGTGTGACGACCCTGGAAACACAGGAGGATGGGAGCGAAAAGCCAGCTTCGAAAAGCCGGCTTTTTGGCATCCCCCTGGCACAATTTCCTGAAGCTGCCCAGTTGCTGGGCTTATTGGGGCAAGACGCATTTCTCTCCGTTACCTATTATTGTGACAATCCAGTCAGCACCCTGGCACTGATCAATACTATGCTGAAAGAGGAAATTTGGTGAGCGCGCTGAGCTATGAAGCCGTGATATTCGACCTGGACGGGACGCTGACTGATTCAGCACCCGGCATTTTGAGCAGCTTGCGCCAGGCGCTTGAGGCGAAGCAGCTGGCGCTGCCTGAGGATGAAATCGTTCGGGATATCTTCCTGGGCCCGCCGATTATCACAGGCCTGCAGAACCACTATGGCATGGACAGGACACAAGCCCTTGAGACATTGGCGCTTTTCCGTGCGCGTTACCATGAACTTGGGCATTTGGAAAATTCCGTCTTTCCTGGCATCAGGGGCTTGCTGGAAAGTCTGTCTTCACGAGGTGTATTTCTGGCGGTGGCGACTGGGAAACCTCAGGACGCGACGGAAATCGTCCTCCAGGCGCTTGATCTTCGGCGCTTTTTTGACGCGGTATCCGGCCCGGTTGAGGGGGATGATCCGCTGATTGACAAAGCGACGCTCATACAAAGGGTGCTGCCCCAAGGAAAAGCCGCTGTGATGGTGGGGGACAGGCAAACAGACATCACCGGCGCCCGGGCGCTTGGCATCCCGGCCATTGGGGTTACCTATGGTTATGGCAGCCACGGAGAACTGAAGGAGGCCCTGCCTGACGCTATAGCCAGCTGCCCGGAAGACTTGTTTTCTTTGCTGGGCGTGGAAAAGCCAGCGCCCAAGGGCTATTTTATCAGCTTTGAGGGCAACGATGGTGCAGGCAAGTCCACGCAGGCACGTTATCTGGCCCAACGGCTTGTCCGCCTGGGCTACCCGGTCCATCTGACCCGGGAGCCGGGCAGCACCCAGGTGGGGGAACAGATACGGGAGATTCTGCTCTCGAACGCAAACGCTGAGATGTCGCCCGTGACAGAGGCGTTGCTTTATGCAGCCGCCCGGGCCCAGCATGTTAGGGAAGTGATCAGGCCGGCCTTGGCCGCGGGACAGATTGTTATTAGCGACCGTTATGTGGATTCCAGTATCGCTTACCAGGGAGCAGGGCGCCAGCTGGAAATGGAAGCGGTCAGGGAAATGAATGCGCCGGCTATTGACGGCCTGATGCCTTCCGCTACTGTTTTTCTTTCGATAAGCCCCGAGGAGGCCCAAAAGCGCCAGCACGCCAGGGAAAAGGACCGCCTGGAGTTGGCGGGCGAGGCTTTTCACAAGCGTGTGAACGGAGCTTACCAGGCTTTGATCGCGTCGGAGCCTGACCGGTTCCTGGTGATTAAAGCCGCCGGGCACAAGCAGGATACCGCCGATCTCGTTTTCCGGAGCGTCATGAAGCGCCTAAAAAGGGATGGGGTGGCATGAACCGGGTGGTGGTGGGTCTTTCAGGCGGAGTGGATTCCGCGGTTGCGGCCCTTATGCTGAAACGCCAGGGATATGAAGTCATTGGCTTGTTCATGAATAATTGGGAGGAAACGGACGAAAATGGTGTCTGCACAGCCCATGAGGACTGGGCAGATGTGCGGGGAATATGTCAGAAGCTGGATATCCCGCACTATTCAGTGAACTTCGCCAGGGAGTATTCCGACCGCGTGTTTGATCATTTCCTTGCGGAGTACCGCCATGGACGCACGCCAAACCCGGATGTGCTGTGCAACAGGGAGATCAAGTTCGGCGCTTTCCAGGATTATGCGCTCAAACTGGGCGCGGACTTTATGGCCACCGGGCATTTCGTACGCCGGGATGAGGCAGGCAACCTGTTTAAGGGGGCAGACTCCGATAAGGACCAGAGCTATTTCCTATATATGACCAAAGCTGCGCAGCTTCGCAGCGCCCTGTTTCCCCTGGGAGAGTTGAAGAAATCCCAGGTCAGGCAAATCGCACGGGATGCGGGGCTGCCGGTATCCGAAAAGAAGGACTCCACCGGCATCTGTTTTATCGGTGAGCGGCGGTTCAAACAGTTTTTGCAGCAGTATTTGCCGGCCCAGCCGGGGGATATGGTGTCGGAGGACGGCGAGTTTTTGAGCCGGCATGATGGGTTGATGTACTACACCATCGGCCAACGCCGGGGTCTTGGCATTGGCGGCCGCGGGGACGGGCGCAGCTGGTTTGTGGCGGGGAAGGATTTGGAACATAACCGCCTTCTCCTGGTCCAGGGAGAGAACCACCCAAAGCTGTTTGCAGGGGCCGCCCTGATTGAACAAATCACCTGGGTAAATGGAGTGCCTTGCGAAGATGGCATTCCATATCGTCTTTGCGGAAAACTTCGCTACCGGCAGATGGACCAAACAATGGCGCTGACCCTGTCAGGCGATACGGGAATTCTTGCCTTTGACACTCCCCAGCGGGCGGTAACGCCAGGACAGAGCGCGGTGCTCTATGCGGGGGATCGCTGCCTTGGCGGTGGAATCATCAGCACAGCGCTATAGGGCGATATCAGCTACCGCTTGTTGGGGCACATACCAATAGGCCTGCCCGTTGACAGCCATTGCCAAATGAAGGGCGTCGAAGGGATAGAAAGCCAGGTCAAGCCGCATTCCATCTGCCGTGAAACCAAAACGGGTTACAGGCGCGCCTGTTGTCGTGTAATCGCCAGGCAGCCTGCCCTGACCGGCCAAATCAACCAGCTTCAGGTATTCCTGCACAAAAGTATCCTGGTCGAATTCCGCGCCGTTCATGCTGATCACCGGGTCATAGAGCTGCCGCCCTTCCTCATCCAGCGCCAGGGCGTTGTTTTTTTCTATCCGTTCCACCAGCTCCACCTGATATATCCTATGGTTGGCGGCATCTTCCACCTGCAGGGACAAGAGCCTGTTGATGGGGATTATTACCGGCTTTGCCGCAAGAAAACCAAACAGATCAAGCGTTGTTAAAAAGCCCATGGACGCATAGCTGGCTTGGTAGACAGCACCGTCATATAAGCAGTAAAAACCTACCCGACCTATCTCAGAGCCAATGGAAAAGCGTAAGCTTTGCGCGTCCACCTCCTGTGTATTGCCGGATTGGCCATCCTCCGCCTGGGTGAGGATGATGCTTTCCCCCAGGTGGAATGTCACCTGGCGCACGGGTTGGGACAAGCCGTAAGCTGCCAGGTCCAGGGCCTCTGCCCGGCCTACATAGACAGCCAGGCGCATGGTTTCTATGTCCTTCTTGATTTCGGCTATTTTCCATAAATCAGCCGGATATGATAGGGGACTGGTTACAAGCCAGAACCCGTTATCAAGAGCAAGCTCGAAATAGCGGTCCTGGTCCTGCACCTCCAGGGCATCAAGGAGGTCGCTGTTGAAGTTTATCCGCGGAAGGGGCCGCAGCGCCCCCAGCGGAAAATCGAGGTTGCTGCGGATTTGCGGGGAGACAGTGTACACGGTGCTGTCCCCCGACAACATCATATAATCTGAAGGGATCTCTGAATAAGAAGCCCTGCCAAAATGCAAAGTGCGGCTGCTGCCGTCAGCGTACTCAGCGCTAACATGAAAATGTTCCTCTCCCAGCCCCAGAGCATCAGTCCCGCCGGTAACATCCGCCACATCGCCCACGATCTGCGCGTCAAGGGTTGTCAAGTCCTGCACCATTTGATCCACCATATAGGTGTTCAGCGGAAAAGCAGGATCGTCCGCGAGCTGGTACCCGCTCCCAACGCGTATCAGGCGGAAGCTGGCGTGCCCCGGGGGAAATACCTCAAAGGCGGTCAGATCCTCGGGGGTCTTTCCGATCAGCGTGACATGAGGGTCTTCATGCAGCGCTGCCATAGAAGGCGCTTTGGATGAATCCCTGTCCCGAAGATATAAACTAATTAGAATGGCCGAAAGAACCAAAATAAGTCCCAATGCAGTGTAAAGCCTTATATGCCTATGGGAACCGCTGGAAGCCCTTTTTCTCACTGGCTGCATTATCGCCTCCTGCGCCTAAACAGCACGGCCACGCCCGTTGCCAGAAGCAGGACTGGAACCAGGATGATGGCAAGCAGGGGGAGCGCCATAGAAGGGATCACCATGGGCGGTCTGGCCGCCACCTTGGGCTGGATATCCAGAACGATAGGATTTTGCGGGCTTAAGTAGGAAATGGCATGCAGCAGGAACTCCTGGCTGTAGGTATTCTCATACAGCCAGGCATCCGTGAGCATGCCGGAGTTCCCCAGAATCAGTGCCTGGGAACGGGTTCCGTCCGGATGGGCCAGGCTTGACAAAAGCGCCAGTTCAAAGGTGCCCTGCCGGTCACCGGTCTCCGGAAGCAGGGTAGCGCCCGCTTTGTGTACATCTTTGATATAAGCGAGACCACTGGTGAGGACGGGTGTCACCAGTGGGTTGGTGCGCCCATCGGGGGCTTCAAAGGCCCGCGCACCGGGCAGGAGCAGTGTGGTGTGGCCGGAAGCAATCAGTTCTGCCGTTATGTCCGTCATCGCCATGTAGGGCACCAGGTAGATGGGGCTGTTGATGTAGGTGGCGGTGTCCTCCTCATCGGCTACAACGATGCCGCTAATCCGTTCAAACCCGAAACTGCGATAGAGCGCGTCAAAATTGGGCAAATCATCCGGGTCGCCATAATCACTCGTGATGAGCATGGCGCCACCCTCGCCTGTGAATCGCCGCACAGCGGTGAGTTCATGGGACAGGAGGTCTTTCTGCGGGGAGAGAATCAAAAGCGGATAGTTTGGATTCAATACGCCATCCCGTGTCAGGTTAACCCGGGAAACCTGATAATTGTGGTTGGATAACAAATCCTCCAAAGCGATGGTCTGACCCTCGCCCAGTTCCCCGTGCCCATCCAGGATCTGCACCTGTGGCACCTTGCTGGTGGTCACATACACCAACGCTTCTGCGATTTTTTTCTCATACTGGAAACCGGAGATATAGTAGGCTTGGCTCTGGCTGTCAAAATTCTGGCGCAGATAGTCAGTGATATCCAGCACCCGGCTGCGCCCAGTCGCTTCAGAGACAATCACCAGGCTGTCCGCGCTGACCGCCTGATCCCGTAAATCTGAGGAAATCCTGCTGGCCAGCAGGGGATTTTTAATCAGGCTGTCAACTGAATAGGTGAACCGGGTGGACTGGGCAGCCATCCTGTTGAGAAGCCCCAGCAATGCCTGGTCTTCGTTCCCGGGGGTGAAAAGAGCATAGGCGTGGACATCCTCGGGAAGGGATGCCAGAACCGCTTCTGTGGCATCGCTCTGGGAAGTAAGGCGGTTGAAGGATAGGTCGGCCCTGAGCGCAAATTTCCTCTCCACATGGTCCGCGGCAAGTGCCAAGGCAATGGCAAGTGATGTGAAAAGCAACAGGCTGAGCAGGATGCCGCCACGGTGGGAATGGCTTTTCAGATTGACCCATAACTTTTTCATGTCGTCCTGATCCGCCTCAGTTCCATGGCTGCAATGGCAGCGGCCAACATCACCGCAGAAAAAAGAACATAATAGAGCATGTTGGCGAAGCTCAGCTGCGCTGACAGGAAAGGCACAAAGCGCTCATAGAGGCTCAAAAAGGAAATGGCGCGACTCACAGCAGCAGGAACAAAGGGAGCGGCTGCCAAAAGCCCTGTCAGCCAAACGAAAAGATTGACCCCCAGGGCGGCTGCAACTGCGGTAGCGCTGCGCTTCATGAATCCTGTTACCATCAGGTCAAGTGCCACAAAGGCGACCCCCTGGAGGATGAAACCCAGGTAAACCGCGAAAATCTCACTGGCCCATACCCTGGAATAGGCAGCCACCAGCAAAGGATACAACAGCGTCAGGGCCATGAATATCAAAAGTACCGTGACGGCGGCGAAAAACTTCCCCAGCACAATGGCACCTGAGGACAGAGGAGAAGTGACCAGCAACGGGTCAGCCGCCTGCTGTCGTTCACCGGCCAGAAGCTTTACCACCAGAACAGGGGAGAGGAGCATCCAGACATAGCTCAGCATATCAAAAAACGGCATCAGGTCGGATCCCCTGGTGAGCAGGTTATTCAGGTAAAACAGCAGCCCGCTCAGCGCCAGGAACATCACCATAAACAGATAGCCCGTGGGAGTGAGGAAATAGCCTTTTAGTTCACGCCTTAACACTGCGTTCATGGATTCTCCTCCGGCACCTGGCCGCTGGATACCCGCAGGAAGAGATCTTCCAGGGAGTTCCCAAGCGGGATCAACTCCATCGTGGTCACAGAAAGGCCGCATAATAGTTTGGAGAGGGCGTGCTGGAAGGCGCTGTCTTTGCTGGTTTCGATGAACAGGGTGGTCATCTCGGGGCTTCCCCTGCCCATTGCCTCTGCTCTCCTTACTCCCGGCAGCTGGCGCAATGGCGGCAGCACAAGGGAAGCGGGAGCCGCTACCACCAGGCGGAAGCGCGATTGCCTGTCAGAGCCGTCCCGGGCAGCGCGATCCAGGACCAGTTGGCCGGAGGCAAGGACCAGAATCCGGTCGCATACCTCCTTTACCTCACTCAACAGATGGGAAGAGAGGATTATCGCGTGCTTTTTGGCAAGGCGCCTGATCAGTTTGCGAAAGGCGCTGGATTGCACCGGGTCAAAGCCTGCGGTGGGTTCATCCAGAAACAAGGCCTCCGGGTTTCCGCACAGCGCCTGCGCCAGTCCCAAACGCTGCCGGTATCCTTTGCTCAGGGTTCCGGAGAGTTGACTTCTTATCTGGGTGATGTCTGTCAGCTCCATAATCTCCTGGATATGCCCTTCCCTGTCCTGCCGATGAACCCGTTTGATTTCACAGCAGAAACGCAGGTATTCAAGAGGCGTCATTTCGGGGTAAAGCGGAATGGATTCCGGCAGATAACCGATGTGACGCTTTGCTTCCCCGGGCCTTTTTGCAAGATCAATGCCATTTATTCTCACGCTGCCGGCGCTTGGTGCCAAATAGCCCGAGAGCACATGCAGTGCGGTGGTTTTCCCTGCGCCATTCTGGCCCAACAACCCTGCCACTTCCCCGATGTTGACGGAAAAAGTGAGGTCTTTCAACGCTTCGAACGCTCCGTAGCGCCGGGTGATGTGTTCCGCCTGAATCAAGTAACCACCTCCATGACACGCCCCATTATATCATGCCTACTGACCAACATCGTGAATAAACTGTAAAGGCCCCTTCAGGCGCATTGCCCAGGGAGGCAAAACATGGTAAGATACTAGGCGCGCAAACAAAAACCAAGAGGTGACATGAACAGCTACCGTTATCAGCAAAAACCTACCATGAACCAGTATGGCACAAAAGTTCAGCGCCGCGTGCTGGTTGTGTTTTGCGTTGTGTTGATTCTGGCTGCCATTGGGCTTGCGGTTTGGGGCATTGACCAGTCAGCTACCATCAGCCGCACCCAGGACCGGCTGGAGCGCCGGATAAACAGCTCTTTGATTGACGCCATCAATGAGGTGAGCAGGCTGACAGGCGGGGTGCAGTCCAACACCAGCAGCAAACTGGCGTTGGTGAGGCAATATATATTTAATATTGACCAGATGAACAACATCGCCATTGAAGTCTTTGGCGAGAGGGGGCGCATTGTACCCGCAGAGGCTATATCCGCCTTGTATAATGACCTCGATATTTACGAAACCACCATCCAGACGGCCACTTCAAGTACCCTGGACATCCGCACGACAACGCTGACGCACCTGACGGCGCTTCAGGCCATCCTGGCGCAGTAGGCATTCATGCCCCGGCAGTCCGGGTCAAGAGGCAGGTGTGCCAGCACAGGCTCAGTTTCTGATATGCCATCTGTGCCATTCCATCATCCTCAAAAACACCATACACAAGTGAGCCGGAGCCTGTCATCTGGGCGAATACTGCACCGTTGGCCTGAAGGTCGCGTATCGCTTCATGCACTTCGGGGCATAGGGAAACCGCCGCCGGCTGCAGCTGGTTGCGGGCATATACATACAGCTCTTTGTAGGCGCCCAGGCTCAGAGCCTGGTTTAGCCCTGGGATATCGGCAGGCTCAGTTGTAGCCAAGCCATTATAGCATTCAAATACAATCCGGGTGGACAGCGCTCCCCGGGGTTTAATCAGCACCAATCGTAATTCAGGCGCGTTTGTCAGGGGCGTGATTATCTCCCCGATGCCACCCACCCTGGCAAAGCCACCGGCCAGGCAGTAGGGTATGTCAGCGCCAAGCCCTTTTCCAAACTCGCGTAGCTCATGAAGGGCAAGCCCGAGGCCCCAAAGCCTATTGAGCCCCAGCAGCACAGCCGCCGCGTCCGCGCTTCCTCCGGCCAGCCCCGCCCCCGGGGGAATGCGCTTGTGCAAGCGGATATTGACGCCTTCTGAAACATCAAAACGTCGTTTGAGCATTGATGCAGCTTGCCAGGCAAGATTGCTGTGGTTATCGGGAACATCCTTGTTTCCCCTGACCTCCAGTTCGATGGCATGAGCAGGGGACAGGAACACATCATCAGCCAATGTCAGGCGCTGGTTGAGCATATCCAGATGATGATAGCCATCCGTGCGGCTGCCCAGCACATTGAGCGCCCAGTTGATCTTGGCCCTTGCTTTAATCTGCATGGCGTTTTGGCGCTTCTGCCGCCATCAGCGTGAACTCAAAGGCGGACCCTTGCGCCTTTTCCAAAAGCCTGATTGCCTGTCCATGCCGGTTCATGATGGATTTGCATATGGCAAGGCCCAGTCCGCTGCCCCCGCCGGAGGCATGGGCCTGATCGGACTTATAGAAGCGCTCAAACAATCGATCTCTCTCCTCAGGAAGCACGCCGATACCATTGTCTTCTACCTGAATGGCAATCAAATCGTTGGCCTTTCGACGGACAATCAGGCGGATCTGTCCCCCGCTGGGTGTGAATTTGATTGCATTATCCAAGAGGTTAATCAGTACTTGCTCTATCTGGTCCCGGGCAGCATAGGCATGCATGCTGTCTTCCTCAAAATCGGTCAGGATCTCCAGGCTTTTGTCCTCAATCCGGGGAAGTGTGGTGATCACAACTAGCCGGGCCAACTCACATATGTCAAAACTGCTCATTTCCATCGGGGATTCGGGGTTTTCCGCCTGAGAGAGCCTGAACAGCCCATCGATAAGGCTGTTCAGGCGCCGGGTTTCACTCAGGACGATTTGGAGATAAGATTTGGCGTCATCCTGCTCAATGGTACCATCGATGATGCCTTGGATGAAGCCCTGGATATTAGTCATAGGGGATCGCAGTTCGTGGGAGAGATTGGCGATAAAGTCCCGCCGGATGCGTTCGGTGTCCTGGATTTGGCGGGACATATGGTTGAATGACACTGCCAGCTCCTGCACTTCCCGTGCTCCTGTTTCAGAGATTTGCGGTACTGGCATCCCACGGGCCATGGTACCTGCATGCCGGGCGATCTCTTCAAGGGGGCGAACCAACCGCCTGGTGAAGAAGTAGGCTATCACCGCGGCCACAACGGCAGCGAAAATGGCTGCCAGCGCGGCGTTTAGCCAGATGCCCTCATACGATTCCCGTACGGCTTGCGCAGCGGTCTGGATGTAGACAGCACCCAGCACCCTTTCATCCTGCTTCCAGGGGACAGCCATGGTGAACATGGTGCCCTCGGGCCCCTGGGCCTGGCGCACCACCTCCTGACCGCCCAACACCTGAATCAGTGTATCCACGATGGTTTTGGGATCAAAGGAAGCTGCCAGCTCCCTGTTTTCACTCAGCACGGAGGAAAAGTAGGAAGTCACCTGGCCACTGCGGTCAACCACCAGCGCATAAGCGCCATAGTCCTGGTAGACATCCCACAGCTTGCGTTCCATCATGCGCCGCGTGGTAACAGTGTCCGCGTCCAAAAACGCACCAAGCCCCAGCGGCTGGGGGACAGAGGCCAGAAAGGCGATGTCATAGGCCTGGGTTTTCAGCGCCTGGATATGGCTGGCAATCTGTGCGTCACGGGCGCTTATACCAAAAACACCCAGCATCAACAGCACGCAGACCAGAATAACTGCGACAAAAAGGCCCATCAACTTTCCAAAGATGCCCCGGCTCACGCCCGCTTCACCTCGAATTTGTAGCCCACCGACCAGACTGTACGGATTATCCAGCCAAACTGTTCACAGTCCGGCAGCTTTTCCCTAAGGCGTTTAATGTGCACATCCACGGTGCGGCTGTCTCCAAAATAATCAAAACCCCAGACTTTTTCCAGCAATTGTTCCCGGGTAAAAACATGGTTTTGATTTTTGGCGAGGAAATACAGGAGCTCCAGTTCTTTGGGCGGCATCTGCACAGGCTTGCCGTCGAAAACGACCTCATAGCTTGTCAGGTCTATGCTTAGGCCTAAGAAAGTGAGCGTTTTTTCACCGCTTTCTTCATCCGGCGCTCCGCGCCTCAATACGGCTTTAACCCTGGCTAAAAGTTCCTTTGGTTCAAAAGGCTTTGTGATGTAGTCATCAGCGCCCAACTCCAGCCCCAGCACCTTGTCGATGGTCTCATCCTTGGCACTGAGCATGATGATGGGCACCTTGCTCTTGAGGCGGATGGCCTTACACACCTGCCAGCCGTCCATGCCGGGCAACATGATATCCAAAAGGATCAGGGCCGGCGAAATTCTATTCAGCTGTGCCAAGGCATCATCCCCCCTGGTGCTGTGTGCTACTTCATAGCCGTCCTTTTCAAGATACAGCTTTACCAGTTTCGCGATGTTGATGTCATCGTCCACCACCATGATCAACTGCTTCATTATTTCACCCCATTATTTTAGTGTAGCCACTGTCACGCCGGCTTCGCCCTCACCATATTGGCCTGCCCTGAGGCCTGAAAGCAGCGTATGCCGGTCCAGATGCTTCCGAAGGCCGCTTCGAAGGGTGCCTGTGCCTTTACCGTGGATGATAAACACCTCGTGCAGGCCGGCCAGCACGGCGCTGTCCAGGTAGTTATCTACCTCCGCAATGGCTTC
>JAAYJP010000194.1 GCA_012522875.1 Clostridiales bacterium
CCAGGCCGGTTTGACAGGCAGTAAGAGCATAACTAAAATGTGTTATCAGTTCCGAAAAGGAGAAGTGGCGATGATCGTGGCGAAATTTGGAGGCTCTTCCCTGTCTGACGCTGATCAGTTCATTAAGGTGCGCCGGATTTTGGAAACGGAGCCAGCCCGGCAGCATATCGTGGTTTCCGCTCCCGGCAAGCGGGATGAGGCGGATCAGAAAATCACCGATCTGCTTTTCACCTGCCACCAGATGGCACAGAAGGGGGAAGCCATTGATCCCGTCTTTTCCGAAGTTGAGCAGCGCTTCAGCCAGATTGCGCATAGCTTGGGGCTTGAGAATTACCTAAGCAGCAAACTGCTTGAAATCGGGCGGGCCATCCAGGATGGTGCGAGCCTCGCTTACACTGCAAGCCGCGGTGAATACTTATGCGCCATGCTGATGGCTAAATGGCTGGCCAGGCCTTTTGTGGATGCTGCCTCCCTGCTGCACTTTACTGCAGGCAAACTTGACGAGGAAGCCACCGCACATTCTATCCGTGCGACGCTTCTCTCCTGTGAGGGGGCTGTCATTCCCGGCTTTTACGGCAGCGACAGTCAAGGGGATATCCATATCCTCTCCCGGGGAGGAAGTGACACCAGCGCCGCATATATCGCAGCAGCCCTGGACGCTGAGATGCTTGAGATCTGGACGGATGTGACAGGCTTTCGAGCCGCTGATCCGCGCATTGTGCCGGATGCGCAGTTTATCGCTTCCCTGACCTACCGGGAGTTGAGGGAGCTGAGCTACATGGGAGCCAGCGTCCTTCACGAAGATGCGGTATTTCCCGTGCGCACAGCCGGTATCCCCACCAGTATCAGGAACACCGGGAATCCGCTGCATCCCGGCACCACAATCACCTACCGGTCTCAGGCCAGGGTGCCTGTGGTAACGGGCATCGCAGGAAAAAAGGGGTTTTCAATCATCGTACTGGAAAAAAACCGCATGAACGATGAGGTGGGCTTCGCCCGCAAGGTACTGGCAGTGTTTGAACGGCACGCCATCAGCTTTGAGCATCTGCCCACCGGCATTGACGCCCTTTGTGTCATGGTGTCGACAAGCGTTTTCATGCCTAAGAAAGACGCGGTTATCGAGGAAATAAGTAAGACCGTAGACCCTGACAGCATTCACACGGAGGATCATATTGCCCTGGTTGCATGTGTGGGGGTGGGTATGTTCCGCCAATATGGAACTGCGGCAAGGCTGATCACCGCGGTGTCTGAACAGGGAATAGGCATCCGCACAATTCTCCAGGCGCCAAGTGAGCTATCCATCATCCTGGGGGTTGATGATATAAACCTGGACATGACGGTACGCGCCATTTATGACGCTTTTATCAGAACATGATGTTTCGGGCATGAAATGCCTTGCCCGCCGCGTTTTATATACAACAGCGATTCTTAAGGAGGGGTTGTCATGAAAAAGGCCATTATTGCGATTCTTGCT
The DNA here is from genome assembly GCA_012522875.1 of Clostridiales bacterium. Classification (GTDB taxonomy): domain Bacteria; phylum Bacillota; class Clostridia; order Christensenellales; family Aristaeellaceae; genus UBA6115. The sequence continues at coordinate 1,475 of JAAYJP010000194.1, forward strand.
GTTCTATTTCTTCTGTCATCCGTAAACCTTTCACTGGCGCAGCCGGCAGGCTCGCTGCCTCCCGATCGGCTGGTGAGCCTTAGCCACAACGCGCCCAATACCGGTATCATGCTGCCCGACCGATTCGACCCTTGGCAAAACACCTACCTGCTGACCGTAGCGCACTGGGTCTCCCGCATCACCTTTGAGCCGGTAACCTCATCCCCCACCTCGGTGGTAACAGTGAACGGACAGCCGGTGGCCAGCGGGCAGAAATCGCAGATCATCAACATGACCGATAAGCCCCAGGAAGTCCAGATCGTTGTATCAGCCTATGAGGGAGGTGTCCTCACAGCGCAGAATGCCTACATCGTCTACCTTCAGCGCCGCCCCAGTGAGTACCGGACCCGGGTATCGGCAGGATATATCACCCAGATAGACATGAAGGGCGGCATCGCCACCATCAGCGCTGACCTGGTGACGCTGACCTACCAGGGCCAGACCAACCGCTCCACCTTTTATAACGACACCGTCTACTTGTACAAGTACGATACCAACCCCAACTGCCTGTTTTACTACGGCACGAAGCAAAACCCCGTACGCGCATATGATGCCCAGGAATTTTTCAACAACTATTTGCTGAATGGCTCCAATCTCTATTATCTGATCTACATCGAAAATGAGATTGTTGCCGTGCTGCCTTACGCGTCTGACTAAGTGTTTATCCCTGATTATCGGGCTGCCGGACAAGCGGCAGCCCATTTGCTGCAGCCCGGGAGACCAGCATCAGGGCATTGTCATGCAGAACCATCAAGGCAAAACGCCTGGCCTGTTCTTCACGCATCATGCCACTATCCACGCGCCGCCACAAAACCCGGGCGAGCACCTCCAGAAAGGCCAGCCGGGCTGCGTAGCTCTCTTCCCCTGTCCAGGCGTCACAGCCCCAAATAAGGCGGTCTGCATTGCACACATCAATGAGTTCATCCAGCAGCCTTTCTGCCGCTGCAGTGGAAATAAGGGGCAGCCAGCACAAATCCGCCCACACATTGGGGTAATTGTGGCAAAGGCCCGCAATATCCGCTGTCCATGGGTATCCGCCGTGCATCAAGATAAAGCTGACCTCCGGATGCCGCGAAATGAGGAACCGCAACTGCAAGGCATCGCTTCTGTCCATTAGCCCCAGGCCAGTGTGTATCTGAAGCGGCAAATTGAGTGCCGCCGATGCCTCACAAACGGCTCCCATCACGATGTTTTGGAAAGCCCTGATGTCCTCTTTATCCGGATGTTCTCCAAAGGCTTTTTGTGCCCGATCCCAGTCACCTTCGGCAAAATCCAGATCCCGGTCATAGGCCAGAGCGCATTTGAAGGCCACACAGCCGGATGCCTTTGCCTCACCAAGTGCCCGGCGCACCAGCGCTATATATTCCCTGATATCGGTGATTTGCGAACCCCGGGTCCTTTGGAAGTTCCCACCGTTGTGGTCCCTCGCGTCCTGGCCATAACCATAGAACAGGCTGTTAACCCGGAAAACAGGCTTGAACAGTTCAGGATGCCCATTGTCCACTCCCGGTGCCCAATAGGCGTCCAATAATGCCGCCTTATAGCAGCAATGCTTCATAAGAAGCGTCAGGTGCCAGTTATTGTCCTTATGCGCCTGGATTATGGCCTGATCATAGCGTGCCCAGGAATGGGCGCTTAGGGGTTCATTGATATGATAGAGCGCCATTAACGCCTTTTCCAGCCAAACGAAATAACTGCGGACCCCTGCCGCATTAAGCCAAGCGCTGATTCTGGCCTCATCATTCCCTTGCGGCACTGGTACCCCGCACCAGCTAAGATAGGAGTTGCCCAGCAGTTTAGCCAGGCTAAGATCTCCGTGCTCTTTATCCGGCAAATGATGGCTGTGGGAGCAAATGGCAGGCAGACCATGAAGCCATTCCGCAAATCCTGCTTTGTCCATCCCCGTTATCCCCAAATCAGGGAGATCATAGGAACAACCTGCTTCTTCCGGCTCATGACGCCGGCCAGGAAAAAGTGATTCTCTTTGCCGACGGCATTAAACGCCTGCTCAACCAGGTTTTCGCTCCCGACATAGACAAGCTCTGTGCCGCTTCTCAGGACATCCGTCACCATCAGCAACACCATCTCGTAATCCTTTTCCTTTTTCATATCCTGCATGAGTTGGAGGAAATCATCCAGCCTTGCCTCCAGCAGCTCCTCTGAGTTAATGCAGGTGATCTGGGAAATGCCCACCAGGTGTTCTGCAATATGAAACTCCTTGTAGTCCTGGTGGAACAGGTCTTCCGTGCTCTTGTTTTGGAGATTTGAGGCACTGAACATCATTTCGCCCAGTTCCGTGATGCTGACCCGCCCGATGCGGGCCATGCTCTCCGCCATCACCCGATCCTTTTCAGTGCAAGTGGGTGACTTGAGCATCACGGTGTCTGACAGTATGGCTGCCGCCATCAATCCCGCCAGTTTCCGGGAAGGGGTAATACCCCGTTCCTGGAACATGCCGGCAATGATACTGGCTGTGGAGCCTATGGGCTCATTTCGCACCAGAATCGGCGAGGAGGTCTGCACATCAGCCAGTCGATGGTGGTCAATGATCTCGAGGATTTCCGCCTGGTCCAGCCCCGGCACCGACTGTGCCACCTCGTTGTGATCCACCAGCACTACGCGCTTTCGCTTGGGGCGGATTAACTGGTAGCGGGTGAGCACACCCACCACTTTGTGGTTTTCATCCAGCACCGGATAGGCGTTGTGGCGGTTTTGCAGCATGGTTTCCTTCACATCATCCAGATAATCATCCAGATGGAAGCTCACCAGATTATCCCGGCGGCAAAGCCTGCCCACCGGGATCGCATGCATAATGCTGCGCGCAGCGCGGTAAGCGTCAAAGGGCGTGCTAATAATCAGTGTGCCGCTGTTGAGCGGCATCATATCATCGGGGAACTTGGCCTCGCTGATAATCAGCGCCTTAACCTGTTGCTTCAGCGCGTATCCAATGGTCTCGGGATGGTTTCCGCAGATAAGGATGCTATCTTCACGCAAAACGAGATTGTTCAGGTGCGTGTGGGATACCGCGATGTTGATTTCCCCTGATACCACTTCAGCCTTGGCATCTGTCCCGGGGGAAATGGTGCCCTCCAGCACCCCAATCAGGTTAAATAGAGGGATATCATCCACCTCTGGATGCTGGATGGTCTTGATATCATAGTCAAAGATGTCCGAGTGGGACAGGATACCAAACAGCGTACCATCATCCGTGATGATGGGGAGGCTCCCAATCTCCCGGTTGTCCTGAAAGATGCTCCAGGCGTGGGCAAGGGCAGCCGCGCCGCCAATGGACGGCGGAGTATCAAAACTCAGATCCTTTACCTGGGTCCTGACGTTGAAAATCTGTTCTGGCTCTTCAAAGCCAAAGCGCTCCAGCAATTGCGCCGTCTCATCGCTGACAGGGCCAAGGCGCGCAGCCTGGTACTGCCGGTCGCCCAGTTGGTTACGCAGATATGCGTATGCCAGCGCGGAAACGATGGAATCCGTATCTGGGTTGCGGTGACCGACTACATGAATTTTCTGCATGGCCGACCCTTCTGCCGATGGCTTTTGCTTATTGCATTCCTTTCGCATTATAATGAGGAAACAACGGGAATGCAAGGCAGGAAAGCACTATGAGGGAAAATGGCAGTGGACTATGTGATTAACGGCTTGACCGTCAGGCTGAAAGCTCCCCACAGCTTGCAATGGCTCAGCCGCTTTGGCCGGTTGTTTTGTGTGTTTGACCAGCTGATTTCAGGCCATTTATGTTTTGGTGTCCAGGACAATGGCAACCGGTATTTCATCAAATACGCTGGCGCGCCAACTCTGGGCTACGCCGGGGACCGGGCGCTGGCTGTATCAAAGCTCAGGGAGTTGGATAGCCGCTATCAGCTGCTGAATCACCGCGCATTTACAAGGCGGATAGACGCCTTTGAAACACCCGGCGGCTTTGGTATCGTATTTGATTGGTTTGAGGGCTACGCGCTGGCACCCCCGAACAGCCAGCTTATGGCCTTTCGCGCTATGCCATATGCCCAGCGCCTGGCACTGTTTGATGATTTGGCAGATTTTTTGGTTCTGGCTTCAGACAATGATTTCATTACCGCCGGTATCTCGGACCGGAACATCCTGATCGATTCCGAAAAGAAGAAGGCCCTGTTTTGCTCCGCGGACCACTTCCTCCCCATGCCCGCTGTCAACACCCGGGGACGTCTGAGCGGCTCCCCCTGGTTTCTGGCACCTGAGATGTATATACCGGGGGCCAGGCTGGATGAGGCCGCCAATGTATGGCAGATGGGTATGCTGGCACACACCTTCTTTGGCAATCGGCTGGAGCCCAATCCCGGGCAGTGGGAGGGTACCCCCGCGCTGTACGCGGTAGCAAAAAAAGCGCTGAGCTCTGACCCCAGCAAAAGATACTCCCTGGCCCGCCAGTTTCTCATCAACTGGCGTCAAGCGGTCATGGCTATTCCTAACCATTGGTTTATGCGATAAATACCTTGCCGTCGATTACTTTAAGAACGCAATCAGGCTTCATCCCCGCCAGTGTCTCAAGGTCGGTAGCCGTCAAAAGGGTCTGCATGCCGCCCAGGCTTCCCAACAACCTTGCCCGTCTTCCCTCGTCCAATTCACTTAACACATCATCCAACAATAAAAGGGGCGCGTCCCGATGTGCCTGTGTCAGGATGTTGATCTCTGCCAGGCGCATGGCCAGGACCGCCGTTCTCATCTGCCCCTGGGAGGCATAGCCGCGTATCTCCTGCCCGGACAGGACCAGCTTCAGGTCATCCCGGTGGGGGCCAAAACCAGTGGTGAGGCGGCGCATGTCATCCTCCCTGGAGGCCGCCAGCTGATCCATAAGCATTTCGCCCGGATCCCCGGATCCGGACAAACTGCTCTGGTAGCGCAACACGAACACCTCCGGCTCCCGGCCTGAGATAAAGGTGTAGTGTTCCTTTGCCAGATCGCTCAATGTAAGGACCGCCTCCCGGCGCATACGTACCATGGGCGACGCTGCCCGAACCAGTTGCTCATCCCACACTTCCAGCTGCTTTGGGTTCCCGCGCTTCTTGGCCAGCAGTTTGAGAAGTGCGTTGCGCTGTTTCAGAGCCGCGTGATAAGTCTGAATAGCATAAAAATAGGCCGGCTGACACTGAGACAAAAGCATATCCAGAAAACTGCGGCGTACCTGGGGCGCCCCCTTGACGATTGCCATATCCTCAGGGGAGAACATCACGCAGGTCATGTGTCCCATGAGTTCTCCAATACGTGGGACCGTTTTCCCATTGACATAGATGGTTTTTCGAAGGTTCTGCTGAGCAAACAGCCTGACGCCCACCTCATCCCTGGTCACATGGCGCTGAACCCGTGAATAGGCAGCGCTAGTCTTACATCCCAGCCTGATCATGTCCCGGTCAAAGGGCGTGCGGTGACTCCTCCCCAGGCAACACAGATGGATTGCCTCCAGCAGATTGGTCTTTCCCGCTCCGTTTTCACCAACAAAAACTGTGACGCCAGCCGGGGGCATGAGGGTCACCTGGGGATAATTCCTGAAATCATGCAGGCGCAGCTGTGTCAGGCGCACTATTTATGGTACCTCTCATTTGCCATGATCTTAAAGGCGCGGTAAAGTTGCTCCAACAGTAATACCCTGGCCAATTGGTGCGGAAAAGTGAGGGCGGATAGGGATAGTTTCTCATCCGCTCGGGCTATCACTGCCTCTGACAGCCCCAGGGATCCGCCAATGATGAACACCACCTGAGCCGGGGCCTCATATAGCCTTTTAATCCGGCGGCTGAAGGCCAGGCTGTCTTCCTGTGTTCCGTCAATGCACAGCGCCACAACCCTGTCGCCTGAACGGATGTGCTTCATTATCCGTTCCCCCTCCGCGTGCCTTGCTCTTTCCTCAAGCAAAAGGGACGGCTTGTCCGGTTCCCGTTCATCAGCAAGTTCCGTCACTTTGAGCGATGTAAAGCGCGCCAGGCGCTTTTCATACTCCCTGGCTGCCTGGCGGTAATGTAATTCCTTCAGTTTTCCCACCGCGATGATATGGATCACTTATTCCCTCCTGAAGTCTGTCACGAAAAGTATAGCAAATCGCCAGGGCTCCCACAAGCATGGGACAGATGGGGCTTGTCCTGTTCGATTGGCATACTTCCTTGCTTTGCGGGGATTGTGATTATCCACACGGATTTGCATGAATGATAGCCTGCATGTCTGAATAATTTTGAGGGATTGGCATCAATATGCGTCCCTCAGGGACAGTATGGCCAAGTTTTCCGTGCCCAAGCGGGATGTATATACAAGCGGGTTGAATGTAAGGCAAACATGCATTCTATCCACACCGTCCACAGGTTTATCCACAGAAAAACGGCAAATTTCGTTGCAAAACCCATCTCCTGCCAGTTGTATGTGTGCATTGTGTAATTCACTGGCTACTTATCCACAGGCAGAATCCTTGTTTTATCCCTCGCCCTGTCCACAGAACATGTATTCAGACCAAAGTATGCTGTTACATTCGGCAACAGTTACGTCGCCGGTCAACTGCCATAAATAAAGGGCCGCCATAGCGAAGCGGCCCTTTAGTATCAAACGAATAAACTGCTCATCGGCTCAGCATCGTTTCCTCAGTGTCCTTATCGAAGAAGTGTAAACGGCTGGTGTCCATAACCACTTGTATGTCATCACCGATATGGGTTTTGGTGCGTGGATCTACCCGGGCGATGACATTGTCTGTTTTGGTGGGAACCGAGAGGTAGAGATAGGTCTCAGATCCCATCTGCTCGGTGACCTCCACATGGACTTTGAAGGAAGCTTCAGGATGGGCGGCTACCTTGGCCGGATCATCGCTGATGTTCTCAGGCCGGATGCCCATGGATACTTCTTTACCAATGTAACTCTCATCCTTGAACTTTTTGAGCTTCTCCTCCGGCACCACGATCTTCTCATCGCCAAAGGCAGCCACCACGCTGTTGCCCTGCTTTTCCAGTTTAACATCAAAGAAGTTCATCTGGGGGCTGCCGATGAAGCCGGCAACAAATTTGTTATTGGGAAAATCATAGTTGTTCTGAGGGGTGTCAACTTGCTGGATGAAACCATCCTTCATAATGCAAATGCGGGACCCCATGGTCATGGCCTCGGTCTGGTCATGGGTGACATAAATAAAGGTGGTCTGGAGTCTCTGGTGAAGCTTGGTGATCTCGGTGCGCATGGCTACGCGCAGCTTGGCGTCCAGGTTGGAAAGCGGCTCGTCCATCAGAAATACCTTGGGTTCCCGCACGATGGCGCGGCCCAGCGCCACACGCTGGCGTTGGCCGCCGGAGAGGGCCTTGGGCTTGCGGTTGAGGAGATACTCAATGTCCAAAATCTGTGCGGCAACTTCCACACGGCGCTTGATCTCGTCCTTGGGGGTTTTGCGCAGCTTCAAGCCAAAGGCCATGTTGTCATACACCGTCATGTGGGGATACAGGGCATAGTTCTGGAACACCATGGCAATGTCCCGGTCCTTGGGGGCGACATCATTTACCA
>JAAYJP010000195.1 GCA_012522875.1 Clostridiales bacterium
TATTTATGACGTTGAATGGTTCACTTCAATTCCACCACTATAAGGACGACATCGCGATAACGGCGGGTTCAATGTCATTTTTTCGTTTCAGGAACCTGCGGGATAAAATAGTATGGGAACATATACATCATTCCGGTTATCAAACTCAGTTAATTTTGGCAGCAAAGAATCTTTTCTTTTATTGACATATGCCCACAACCGCATTAGAATAAACGGCGTGGTCAAATACCTGTGTTATGGGTAAGGAGATATGAGAGCAAGCATGATATGTGGTTGATTTTTGCATTACTAACAACTTTTTCGTGGGCTTTTGCTGATTTGTTTTACAAAAAAGGAGCTGTGACGGCCGATAAATTCAGCCATATTAAGACAATCATAATGGTTGGAATTGTCATGGGTATCCATGGCTTTGGACATATGATACTTAACAGGATCTCTTTTCCCCTAATTTACCTTGTGATCTATTTTCCCGTCTCATTCATGTATATTTTGTCCATGGGGATAGGATATTTCGGCCTTCGATATATAAAATTGTCAATTTCTTCTCCCGTTCAGAATTCTTCCGGGGCAATCACCTCGATAATGATTTTCATTTTTTTCACGCACACACTAAGTGTGTTGGAAATAAGCGCAATCATCATTATTACATCAGGAATCATTGCTCTTGCAGTATTGGAAAAGCGCGATTCCACGCAATCGTTGATCCGGGAGGAAACTGATAAAAAGTATCATTTGAGCTTTGCGGCGCTTATTTTCCCGATTCTGTATTGTGTGATCGATGGAATGGGGACTTTTGCGGATGCGGTCTATCTGGATGAACTGGCGCTAATTGGTGAAAATGAGGCTTTGCTGGCTTATGAATTTACATTTTTCATTTGTGCGGCAATAGCTATAATAACTATAAAAGTGAAAAAGGAACCATTCAACTTTCTTAAAGAAAAACACAGAGGTGTTGCGGCGGTTTTTGAAACCATTGGCCAGTTTTTTTATGTTTTTGCGATGTCGAGAAATGCAATTATAGTAGCCCCGCTTATTGCTTCTTACAGTGTTTTTTCCGTATTGCTTTCCAGGGTTTTTTTGAAAGAGAAACTGGCTTATCGGCAGTATCAAGTTATTGCAGGCGTTTTAGCGGGAATTGCCCTGCTGGCACTTTCAGAAGTATTGGAAAACTAGTATTATCGTTTTTCTTGTTTCCAGGAGGCAAGAGGTCGAATGAGTTGCGAAGGGAATAATGCAATGTCTTACGAACAATACACGGATAAGGTCATTGAGCATTTCATGTGCCCCGCAAATGTTGGAAGTATGCCTGGCGCCGACGCAGAAGGCAAATGCGGCGATCCGAGGTGCGGCGACTTTGTCACGATTTATATCAAAGCAAAAGATAATAAAATTGAAGATATAAGTTTTTGATCTTTGGCTACGTTGCCGCCATTGCGGCAAGCAGCATAACAACAGAACTGGTGAAGGGGAAATCTTTGGAGGAGGCCTTGAGGCTGACGGATTCCGATATAACAATTGCGCTTGGGGGACTACCTGAAAACAAGTTGCACTGTTCTGCCTTGGGAGCGACTGCACTTAAGAACGCAATCGAAAATTATTACAAAATGCTGTTCAAAAACCAGACAAAAGTGGATCAAGGGGATGAGTTTGCAATGAAAGAATAAGCGAGCGGATCGCAGATTCACTGCCTACATGTTTCAATCAGCTTTTTGTACAGCTGGAATGATGAGAATATACTGGCCAGGAAGCATTTCAGGACACAGAGCGGCGTCAGGGTGAATGCTCCGATACTGTCGGATGGCCCGGGAAATATAGAATGCATGTTGGTGGATCATGTTGTGACAGGCTTGCACAAAGTGATCGCGGGGAAAGTTGGGTAGGTTCATGCCGATGAAAACTTATCGACGGCAAACACAAAACCGACTTTTCACAGGTCAAGTTTAGTCAGGAGGAGTATCATTGGGATGACAAGGAGCGGCATAATAATCGGTGAGCGTTATCAAAAATGCGGGTCGGGAAATGCCTCAGGGCGCTCAGGGAGCGTGTAGGCGCGTTTTCCAACTATGACCCTGGTGGAGGGAGTGGAATCGGCCGGCAATTTATATTGCGGCGGCTGCATTGGAGGGAGTATCGAATATTGGCCGGATGAGATATTGAAAAACATTGCTGAAGCCATTCGTTTGGGAACAGGCCGGGTTGTGGGGTATCCGCTTTCTCCGCATATCAGTGGCTTTAGGGATTATGTCGAGAGTCATTACAAAATACTTGCAGTTGCCGGCCTCCTTCCCTTTCCGATGAAATGTCTGGAGGAACAAGGCCAACTGATCTTCTGGGACAGGAGAAGCATGCGGGGGCTGTGGGCGGTTTTTGAGGATGACGAACCTGTCATGGAAGCCTGTCACTGAAAGCGGAAATAGGATTCCAACTGAAGCGTATTAAAGGGGAAACAGAATGGAAGAGCATCTTGTTAGACTTGATTATCAGGGGAAAGAAATTATTCTGATCGCGACCGCTCATGTGCTTAAGCAAAGCGCTGAGCTCATCAAAAAGATAATCCGTGAAGAACAGCCCGACAGCGTTTGTGTCGAGCTTGATGAAGCGCGCTATCAAAGCATATTGGATCCCAAGGCATGGGAAAACACGGATATCATAAAGGTCATCAAGTCAAAGAAAATCGGCTTTCTGCTGGCAAACCTTATACTGGGTTCCTATCAAAAAAGGATTGCTAAGGGCCTGGATACCGTGGCAGGGCAGGAAATGCTTGAAGGCATAAACAGCGCGAAGGAGACAGGCGCGCAGTTGGTTTTGGCAGACCGCAGCATCAAGACAACCTTTACCCGTATCTGGCGCAAATTGAACCTTTGGGACAAAAGCAAACTTCTGTTTGAACTGTTGCTGCCATCTGAAGATGACAAGGAGTTATCAAACGAGGATATCAGCAATCTTCTTAAAACAGATGTGCTGGCATCGCTAACTGAACAGGTGCATGAGCAATTCCCCAAAATCGCCGACATCCTTATCAGTGAACGCGACCAGTATCTGGCGTATAAAATCAAAGAAGCGCCAGGCAAGAAGATTGTGGCCATACTGGGCGGAGCGCATGTTCCCGGGGTAAGGAAAGAGATTTTCAAGACGCAGGATATCGCAGCGCTTTCATCAGTGCCTGCCAAAAACCCGGTTTCACGTGTCATCGCCTGGGCGATACCGATGCTCATAATCGGGCTGATTATCTACAGCTTCATCATGAATATTGCAACAGGAATGCGTCAGCTTTCATCGTGGGTTCTATGGAACGGGTTGCTGGCGGCAGCGTTTACCGCTGTGTCCTTCGGGCATCCTCTCAGTATCCTGACATCCCTTGTCGCGGCACCGTTTACCAGCTTGAACCCATTGGTTGCCTGCGGCTGGCTGACAGGCTTGGTTGAAGCGACGATAAGGAAGCCAACCGTTCGGGATATCAACAACATCCCCAGAGACATCTTCTCGTTGAAGCATTTCTTGAAAAACCGCTTTCTCAAGGTGTTGCTGATAGTCATCATGGCCAATATTGGAAGCTCGATCGGGTCCTTCATTGCAGGCCTGGAAATCATAAAAAACATGTTTTAGTCATTGCAGCGCTTCGAACTGAATCCATGACAGACGGGAACGCAAATATAACAGGCATTGTATAAAACAGGCAAAGAGGGATTTGCACGCACCATTTTAAAAAGACATCTCTCACACATTCTGCCGCTTTTCCTTTTCTGCCAAAGCCAGCAGGTTTTAGCCGGGCGGGGAACCTGGCCGTTGCGAACCCCACTTATCTCACGGAGAATTAATTGCATGGCCCCCCTGACACGTTCAGCCATTTGTTTGTTCATTAAGCGTTCAGTGGCCTTTTCTGGGCAGGAAAGGCCGAGGTTGCATATGGAACAATCAGCTTAACTGCGGGGATCCTCAGCGGGCCTCCGCTTTGCCAAATGACTCAAATTTCCCGTCTTTTCTTGCAACGCTTGAGGGCTTCAGGGGGAAGATCGTCCCATTGGGGGAGTAGCCATTTTTTCTATTGGCGTCCATGAAGCCCCCGGGTATCTCCGGTTGCAGACAGTTTTGGAGGATGATAAACTCCAGGGACCCGACAGCGTTCTAAAAAAGACTTGATGATTTGGCAGCCTTTGGATATACCGCTGTCCAGTACCCGCCGTTGCCATCCGGCTCAAGGGACGTAATGGAGCACATGCCGATGAGGGTTCCTTTTGCCATCATCATCCCTTGGGACGTCAACGCTCTACTGGTGCTTGGCGGCAGGCGCACAAGCAGCCGGCTGGTGATGCTGTTCACCGCAGTTTCAAGGGCGATATGCATTTAATCACCTCCTGAGGGTATCGTTCGCTTCGTATGATCCCCCCCGGTGTTGGAAATCGCTTGTTTATCATCAGTGCCGGATGACAATTGGGTACAATCCCTGCACAGCACAAGCGCGAACGCGCGGAAAGGCGGCCGCCGATGCAAGGCATCCTGTTCGACACCTCTGTGCCTGTGTGGCTGGCATCGGCCGCAAAGACGCGTTCTTACAGCGTGCTTGAAGGGCCAAAACCAAGCGGCGGGCATGACGGAAGTTTTCTGGAGGGATTTGGTGGACTGCAGCTTAACTTTGAGGATATGGGCTTGGCTTACCCTTGCGGCATCGCCCTCAGGGACCATTGAAGGTGGTAAATCGATGGCTCGGCAGAAGCTTCGCATGTGGCATTTGAGCGATTGATGCAACAGGTGCGGGTTTCTTAGCCCAAACCAGGAACCAGCTCCGGGGCAAGCGCAACCCCGCGTTTCTTGACCTGGAGGGGCACCGCAAAAAAATCGCCGCGAAAACCGGAGTATCAGGAAGAACGAGACAGGGTAGCAAAGGATAGGAGGAGAAATGGGGATGTATAATTTGCTGGTAGGGGGGGCCGCTGGCCAGGGCGTGGAATCGTTGGTGTCGGCACTTGAATATTTCTTCAAGCAGGACGGCAGCGAAGTGTTTACCATGCGGGATTTGATGTCGCGTATCCGGGGAGGGCACAATTTTTCACGGATCCGCTTCGGCGCTGGTGTGCCGAAGGCCCACAGCGAGCGGCTGGATGGTATCATTGCCCTCAATGAGGAAACAGCTGCCTTCCACCGGGAAGCGCTAAGCCCGAAGGGTTTTATTTTAATGGACAGCGCCATAAAGTCGGATGACCCTCGCGCTGTTCGCATAGATATGGCGAAAATCGCCAAATCCCTGGGAAACGCCAAAGCGGCGGGCAGCGTGGCGGTGGGCGCGGCGCTGAAGCTGTTTCGGGTGGCGCTGGATGAGGCATCCGCGGCCGAAGTATTCGGCCGTGTTCTGAGGCCTGAACATGTGGACATGAATGTGAAGGCAGCGCTTAAGGGCTATGAATCGGTGCCGGAGAGATATAAAATTCCGGCAGGCAACGCACGGGACATGATGATGCTCAGCGGCAACCGCGCGATTGCCCTGGGTGCGCTGGCGGCCGGGGTGCAGTTTTACGCCGCCTATCCCATGTCACCCTCCACCTCCATTCTGGAATCCCTTGCCCAGTGGGCTGAGGAAGCGGGCATTGTGGTGGAGCAGGCGGAGGATGAAATCGCCGCCATCAACATGGCACTGGGTGCTTCGTATGCCGGCACCCGTGCTATGACGGGCACTTCCGGCGGCGGATTCAGCCTGATGGTGGAAGCCCTTGGCTTCGCGGGCATGGCGGAAATCCCTGTGGTTGTTGTGGATGCCCAGCGCCCGGGCCCCGCCACCGGGCTGCCCACCCGCACCGAGCAGAGTGACCTGAAGTTTATCATTTCGGCCGCCCAGGGGGAATTTCCGCGCATGGTCATCGCAGTGCGTCACCATGCCGATGCCTTCTACCAGACCATCCGCGCCGTCAATCTGGCGGAGAAATACCAGATACCTGTTGTTCTGCTCACTGACCAGTATCTGGCTGATGCAACGGCAACCATCCCGATGCTGGACCCCGCCGCCTACCCGCGACATGAGCAGGCACAGGTCCCCGAAGAGGGGGAGTACGCCCGTTACCGTTTTACAGAAAGTGGGATATCGCCCCGCAGGCTCCCAGGGGATAAAGATGCGCTGGTGAATGTGGATTCTGACGAGCATGACGAGCGCGGCCACATCATCGAGGACAGCGAAACCCGGGTCAGGATGATGGAAAAACGCATGGGCAAATTGAAGCTTCTTGAGAAAGACCTGCAAGAGCCTGACTGGCTGGGAGATGAGCAAGCCCACATCACGCTGGTGGGGTGGGGTTCCATGTACGGGCCGCTTCAGGAGGCAGTGGACCTGCTGAATCAGGAGGGCAACAAACGCTATGGTGCGTTGGTCTTTGGTGATATCTGGCCGCTGCCAAAAGAAAGGCTTAAGCAGGCGGCTGCAAAGGGAGAAGCCATTATCAATGTGGAGCAAAACTACACCGGACAGTTGGCAGGCCTTATCCGGGAAGAGACTGGCATTGAGATGAGCACCAGTATTTTACGATATGACGGCAGGCAGATGACCGGTGAAGAAATCGCGCGGCGCGTGAAAAAGGAGGGCTTCTGATGAACACCCCTGAGTTTGGAAAGATGGAGACGGCCTGGTGTCCAGGCTGCGGCAATTTTGGCATCCTGGATTCGTTGAAGCTGGCGCTGGAAGCGCTGGGTAAGGATCCCCATGAGGTAGTGATGGTTGGCGGCATCGGCCAGGCTGCCAAGACGCCTCAGTATCTAAGCGCCAACAGCTTTTGCGGCCTGCACGGCAGGGCGTTGCCCCCGGCTGTGGCTATCAAGATGGCAAACCCCAATCTGACGGTCATTGTCAACACGGGGGACGGGGACTCCTATGGCGAGGGCGGCAACCATTTCCTTCACAACATCAGGCGCAATGTGGATATGACGCACTTTGTGCATGACAACCAGGTGTATGGCCTGACCAAGGGGCAATCATCCCCCACCACCCTTGAGGGCATGGTGACCGGAGCCCAGGCAGAGGGCAGTCAGAACATTCCCTTCAACCCCGTTTTGCTTGCCCTGGCGGCAGGCGCCGGCTTCGTGGCCCGCGGCTTCAGCGGCAAGCCCGACCACCTGCAGATGCTCATGGAACGCGCGATTCGCTTCAAGGGCTATGCGTTGGTGGACATCTTTCAGCCTTGCGTGAGCTTTAATAGGCTCAACACATTTGCCTGGTACAACAGCCGGGTGTATGAACTGGATGAAAGCCATGATGCCACGGACCGTTTGATGGCGATGAGCCGTGCCATGGAGTTTGGCGACCGGATTCCCATCGGTGTGCTCTATGAAAAGGCTCTGCCCGACTTCCATGAGAAGAACAGCAGTTTAAGCCAGGGCCAGGTGCTGGCCGGCAGGCGCAACGACCCGGCGCTTGTGCGCAGGTACATGAGCGAGATGGTATAGAAAAAAACCGGACTGTGGCCATAAAAAATGAGATTTGGACGAACATAACGCTGCATGTTATAATCGCCATTGTGACTAAATGGAGGGCAGTGACATGCAGGATGTGATTATCATTGGCGCCGGGGTGGTGGGATGTGCCATCGCCCAGCGCCTGGGACGCTATTCGGGAAAGGTGCTGGTGCTGGAGGCTGCCAACGATGTCAGCTGCGGCGCCAGCAAAGCCAACAGTGGCATCGTCCACGCCGGCTATGATGCCGTGCCGGGAACGGACAAGGCCCGGCTGAATACCAAGGGGGCCCGCATGATGCAGGGCTTGTGTTCATCTTTGGGCGTGCCGTACGGCAAGCCCGGCGCCCTGGTGTTGGGTTTTGACGCTGACAGCAAACCGGCGTTGGAGGCGTTGCTAAAAAAAGCCAAGAAAAACGGCGTGCCCGGCTGCCGGATTATTGGGCGTGAGGAAATCCTGGCTATGGAGCCACGGGTCAACCCGGAGGTCTCTTATGCGCTGTATGTGCCGGAATCCGGGTTGGTGAGCCCCTATGAGCTGACTTGCGCACTGGCAGATTCGGCAGCTGAAAACGGCGTCCAGTTTCAGATGAATACAAGGGTCAAGAGCCTGCGCCGCGAGGGAGACGCCTGGCTGGTGCAAACCGACCGGGGTGATTATACCAGCCGCACAGTGGTCAACTGCGCAGGCGTGGGCGCGGGCGAATTGCATAACCAGATATCCAGCCGGCAGGTGGAGATCATCCCGCGGCGCGGGCAGTATTACCTGTTGGACCATACGTTGCCGCTGTCCTTTCAGATGACGCTGTTTCAGTTGCCCACCCCCATGGGCAAGGGCGTTCTGGTGACCCCCACTACCCATGGAAACATCCTGTTCGGTCCCACGGCAGAGGACATTCCCGAAGGGGAAGACACTGCTACGACCCATGAGGGCCTTCAAGAGGTGCTGAAGAAAGTGCGCCTGAGCTACCCCGGGGCAAATACGCGCACGGTGATCACCACCTTCTCAGGCGTCCGTGCCCATGAGAAGGGCGGGGATTTTATCATTGGCGCTGTGGAAGGGGCGCCCGAAGGCGCGTTTGAGGCTATTGGCATCGAGAGCCCGGGATTGACAGCGGCGCCAGCCATCGGCGAGGAGATGGGGGATTGGGTGGCCTATTTCCTGAAGCTGCCCGCGAACCCGCGCTACATCCCGCCCACGCCCGTGCCCAAAGCTTTTTCTGCCATGACAGAACAGGAGCGCCGCGTCGCCTGCCAGACAGATCCTGACTATGGCAAGGTCATCTGCCGCTGTGAGACGGTGACGGAGGCTGAAGTCAGGAGAGCGGTGAGGCGTCCTGTTGGGGCGAGGGACATTGACGGGGTGAAGCGCCGGGTGCGCGCAGGCATGGGACGCTGCCAGGGAGGCTTCTGCATGACACGGGTGATGGAGATCATCAGTGAGGAAACAGGCATTCCCTTTGAGGAGGTCAGCAAAAAAGGATCGGACAGCGCTGTGCTGACAGGTCCGATCGGGGAGGCGCGGAATGATTGAAAAGGCAAAGGCCATTGACCTGTTGGTCGTGGGCGCGGGTCCGGCGGGCCTGGCCGCTGCCATCGCCGCCAAAAAGGCGGGCGTGATGGACCTGATGGTGCTGGAGCGGGAGGAGGAGCCGGGTGGTATTCTCAACCAGTGCATCCACAATGGCTTTGGCCTGCATCGCTTCAGGGAGGAGCTGACCGGCCCCGAGTATGCCCAGCGTGACATCCGTGAAGCCAGGGATTTGGGGATACCCGTGCGATGCGGCACGATGGTGCTTGATATCACGCCTGACAAAGAGGTCACGTTGGTCAGCCGGGAAAAAGGTCTGGAGATCTTCCGTGCCCGCGCGGTCATTCTGGCCATGGGATGCCGTGAACGGCCCAGGGGGGCGCTCGCCATCCCCGGCACCCGCCCCGCCGGCGTTTTCAGCGCCGGGACCGCCCAGAAGATCGTGAACATGATGGGCTACATGCCGGGGCACGATGTGGTGATCCTGGGCAGCGGGGACATCGG
This sequence comes from Clostridiales bacterium, assembly GCA_012522875.1. Lineage (GTDB taxonomy): Bacteria > Bacillota > Clostridia > Christensenellales > Aristaeellaceae > UBA6115. Next base: position 9,467 of record JAAYJP010000195.1, read on the forward strand.
GCTCATCATGGCCCGGCGTATGACACTTCAGGGGGCCAAAGTCAGGGCCTGTGTGGAATTGATGCCCTACTCCAGCGGTCTGAACCGCAACATTGTCCAATGTCTGGACGACTATGAAATCCCGCTGATGCTCTCCCACACGGTCATTGATGTCAAGGGGAGGGGCCGGGTTGAGAGTGTCACCATAGCCCGGGTAGGGGAAGACCGGCTTCCCATTCCGGGAACTGAACAGGAGATCCCCTGTGACACGCTGCTGCTCTCTGTGGGGCTGATTCCCGAAAATGAGTTAAGTCTGGGCATCGGCGTAACGATTTCCGCCACCACGCAGGGACCGGTGGTGGATAACCGGTTCCAGACGAATGTGCCAGGTGTCTTTGCATGCGGCAATGTGCTGCACGTACACGATCTGGTGGACTTTGTCAGCGCGGAGAGCACCCAGGCCGGGGAAGCCGCCGCCAGATACCTGGGAGGATATGAAGACACAGGCGCCACGGAAGTTCGCGTGGTGGATGGTCCGGGCATAAGGGGAACGGTGCCCCAGCGCCTCCTCCTCCCACAGGGCGAGATCGGTGAAGGGCTTGAAATGATGTTCCGCCCTGACCGCGTATACAATAATTGCTTTCTCACTATCAAGGCGGGGGAGGCGGTGCTTGTAAGCCAGCGCCGGCGCATCCTTACCCCGGGGGAGATGGCTACGGCGAAGCTGAGCCCCCAGTTGCTTGAAACGCTCAGAAATGAAAAGGAACTTCGGCTGGAAATTACCGCCGAAAAGCAAGTGAGTTGACCGGAGGGAAACCCATGGCAAAAAAATACCTCATTGTCGGCGGCGTCGCAGGTGGGGCCTCAGTCGCGGCGCGCCTGAGGCGCCTGGACGAACAGGCTGAGATTACGATGCTGGAGCGGGGGCGGGACGTATCCTTTTCCAACTGCGCGCTGCCCTACTATATTGGGGGGGAGATAGGCAGCAGCGAGGAATTGATACTGGTAACCCCTGACACTTTCTGGCAGCGTTACCGCATCCATGCCAGAACGCGGATGGAAGCCCTTGCCATCGACCGTCAGGATAAAACCGTGCGGGCACGGGACCTGGAGACGGGGCAGGAGGAAACCCTGCCTTATGACATCCTTTTCCTATCCCCTGGCGCCAGCCCCATCATGCCGGCCAAGCTTCCTGGCATTCAACTGCCCCATGTGTTCAGCGTGCGCAATGTGGTGGATGTGGAACGGATTGACGCTTACATCAAGGAGCATCCGGTCCGTGAAGCAGCGGTTATCGGCGGGGGTTTTATAGGCCTTGAAATGGCGGAAAACCTCCACCAAAGGGGCCTTAAGGTCACCGTGGCGGACATGGCGTCCCAGGTGATGCTGCCTTTTGACCATGACATGGCCCAGCTTTTGCATAAGGAAATCATGGGCCACGGCGTTCAGCTGGCCCTTTTTGACGGCCTGGGGGAAATCCATGCGGGCCATGTCACCCTCGCCTCAGGCCGGAAAATCCCCGCCCAGGTGGTCATTATGGCCATCGGGGTGAGGCCGGAGACATCACTTGCCGTGGGGTGTGGGCTGGAGATTGGCACAACAGGTGGTATCAAGGTGGACGGCGCCATGCGCACTTCTGATGACAGCATTTTTGCGGTGGGGGATGCGGTGGAGGTGATCCGCTTCCAGACAGGGGAGCCCTGCCGGCTGCCGCTGGCCGGCCCCGCGCTGCGCCAGGCCCGCCAGGCTGCCACAGCGCAGACAGAAGAGGCATCAGATATCCCCGGCGTGCTTGGTTCCAGCGTTATCCGCGTGTTTGGCCTGACGGCTGCCAGCACCGGTATGAATGAAAAAGCCCTGGCGGATGCCGGCGTTGATTATGGCACGGCCTTTGTGGTTGTTAATGACATTGTGGGCATCATGCCAGGCGCGTCACCCCTGTTTCTGAAACTGCTTTTTGAGAAGCCTGCCGGAAAAGTGCTTGGCGCGCAGGCCATTGGACAGGGTGCGGCTGAGAAGCGCATCGACGTCATCGCAACGGCTATCCGTTTTGGCGCGACCGTCTATGACCTGAAGGACCTGGATCTGTGCTACAGCCCGCTTTATTCCACCGCCCGGGACCCGGTGAACCAGGCGGCGCTGCAGGCCACCAACCTGCTGGAGGGCAAGGTTCGCCAGGTCCCGTTCAGCCAGATGCGGGCGCTGGCGGAAAAGGGTGAATACCTTCTGGATGTAAGGGAGGAAGACGAGTATGCCCTTGGGCATGTGAAAGGCGCCAGGAACATCCCGCTTAGCCAGCTTCGGGAAAGGATGGACGAAATCCCCCGGGATCGTCCGGTCTTTGCCTACTGCCGCAGCGGCGCCCGAAGCTACAATGCCGCCCGCGCTATGGCGCAGGACGGCCTTGATGCCTACAATATTGCCGGCTCTTTTCTGGCGCTGTCCTGGCATGAATACTACCAGGATCAGGTCTCAGACCGTGAGCCCATTGTGACGTCATACAACTTCGAATAGCACATCCTTGGAGATTTGTGTATGTTGACATGGGGGGACGCCGTTTGCTACAATGTGCAGGTCCGGCATTCCCGCCAACGTAAGACGGAATGGCTGTTTTGATACACAGGGGCTCTACCGGTGAGGCACACGTTGCATCGCCGTTTCTAACAGGACGCGTAAGCAGACTGCACAGGATATAGTTGCTTCTTGCTTTTCATGCACCTCCATTCTGAATGCCGCCAGGCCTTTTGGCTGACGGCATTTTGTGTTGGCACGGACACATTGAGATTGAATCACATCAGAAATGATGAAGAAGGAGGAGAGCATGTCGCCCATTGTTTGGGTTTTGATCGCGCTCGCTGCCGCTGTTTTGGGCGGAACTGCGGGATTTGCCTACCACAAGAGCATCAGTGAAAAGAAAATTGGCCGCGCCGAAACATACGCCAAAGAACTGCTTGATGACGCCGCCAGAAAGGCGGAGGAAAACAAAAAAAGTGCAATCCTGGAAGCCAAGGAGGAGGTCCTTCGCCTAAAAACCGAACTGGACCGTGAGATCACCAGCCGCCGGAATGAGCAGCTGCGCAGCGAACGCCGCGTGGCACAGCGGGAAGAAACGCTGGACAAGAAAATGGACAATTTGGAAAAGCGCGAGGAACGCCTGAACAAAAAGTCCGAGGATATTGACCGCCGCCTGGCGGAAGCCGAAAAGCTTCGGGACCAGCAGGCAAGCGAGCTTGAGCGCATCGCGGGCCTGACTGCCGATGAGGCCACACAGGCCATTATCTCCCGGGTGGAAAAGGAAGCCTACCATGACGCTGCCGCTACGGTGCGGGATATTGAGCTAAACGCCAAGGAAGAGGGCAACAAGAAAGCCCGGAACATCATCGCCATGGCGATTCAGAAGTGCGCTTCCGACCATGTGTCGGAGACCACCGTATCCGTCATCCCCTTGCCCAATGACGACATGAAGGGCCGCATCATCGGCCGTGAGGGCCGCAACATCCGTGCCCTTGAGGCCGCCACCGGGGTTGACCTGATCATTGACGACACCCCAGAGGCGGTGATTATTTCCGCCTTTGATCCTATCCGCCGCGAAACGGCCCGCATCGCCATTGAGCGTCTGCTGGCTGACGGCCGTATCCACCCCGCCCGCATTGAGGAGATGGTGGAAAAGGCCAAGAAGGAAATCGACGAGCAAATTAAGGAGGCCGGCGAACAGGCCGTATTTGAAACCGGGCAGCATGGGCTGCATCCGGAGATTGTGAAACTCCTGGGCCGTATGCGCTACCGCACCAGCTATGGGCAAAATGTGCTCAAGCACTCTGTTGAGGTGTCCCATCTGGCAGGCCTGATGGCGGCGGAGTTGGGAGCCGATGTGCAGCTGGCCAAGCGCGGGGGTCTCCTTCATGACCTGGGGAAGGCCGTTGACCGGGAGCAGGAAGGCACCCACACCGCCTTGGGCGGGGAAATTGCCCGAAAATACCGGGAGCATCCCGAAGTTATTCACTGCATCCTGTCCCATCACAACGATGAGGAGCCCCAGACCGTGGAAGCGGTGCTGGTGCAGGCAGCCGACGCCATTTCCGCGGCGCGCCCGGGCGCACGGCGGGAAATGCTGGAGAACTATATCAAACGCCTGGCCAAGCTTGAGGAAATTGCCAACAGCTTTACCGGTGTCGACAAGAGTTTTGCCATCCAGTCCGGCCGGGAGCTGCGCATCATCGTGAAACCCGAGGATGTGAACGACGAGGGAATCCGCGTGATGGCCAAACAGATTGCCAAACAGATTGAGGACGAGATGGAGTTCCCCGGGCAGATCCGCGTGAACGTGATCCGGGAGACCCGGAGCGTGGAGCTGGCCAAGTAACAAAACGGACGAGGCATTCTGGGGCTGTCGCAATGGCTGACAGCCCCTTTGCGTAAGACAAAGCAGGGAGAAACCAATGCCTGAAACGCTGCCCTTTGATCCCGCCTTTCTGCCCTATCCGGGTACCCGCTATCCTGTCTGTGCCGGCCGGGGCATGGTGAACGCGTCTTCCCCCCAGGCGGCTGCGGCCGGATTGGAAGCGCTGCGGAAAGGCGGCAACGCCGCTGACGCGGCGGTGGCGGCGGCCACGGCGCTTACCGTAGTGGAACCCACTGCCAATGGCATTGGCGGCGATGCCTTTGCCCTGGTCTGGATAGAGAAAGACAAGAAACTCTACGGCCTCAACGCCAGCGGCTGGGCGCCTGAGAAACTGAGCCTGGAAGCAGCCAAAAAGGCCGCAGGTGGGGATAGAATGCCAAGCCTCGGCTGGCTGCCGGTGATGGTGCCGGGCGCTCCCGCCGCCTGGGCGGCGCTGACCGGCCGCTTTGGAAAGCTGCCCATGGCAACATCCATGGCCCCCGCTGTCTCCTATGCCAGGGAGGGCTATCCCGTCTCCCCCTGCCTGGCCCGGATGTGGCAACGGGCGGCACGCAAGTATCAGAATGCGCTCAAGGGCGGGGAATTTGCCGAATGGTTCCGCACCTTCCTGCCGGAGGGCAAGGCACCGGCCTGTGGCCAGAGGGTCAAGCTGCGAAATCACGCTGAGACCCTGGAGGAGATCGCGGCCACCCGTTCCGAATCCTTCTACCGGGGCGAATTGGCGGAGAAAATTGTGGCCGACAGCCAGGCCTTTGGCGGCTTTTTCGGCCTTAATGACCTTGCGGACTATCACCCCGACTGGGTGGAGCCCGCTGCCCTTGATTACCGGGGTTACACGGTGTGTGAGATTCCCCCCAACGGCCAGGGCATTGTGGCGCTGATGGCGCTGAATATCCTGAAAAACCTGGAGTTCATGGAAAAGGAGAGTGCTATCACTTTCCACCGCCAGTGGGAGGCCATGAAAATTGCCTTTGCCGATGGCAAGCGCTTTATCACCGACCAGAAGGCCATGGCTATGCCCTGGCAGCAGTTGCTTGACCCGGCCTATGGCGCCGCCCGGGCGAATGAAATCGGCAGCCTGGCCGCGATCCCCGGCCCCGGTCGGCCCAATGGCTCCGGCACCGTCTACCTGTGCACGGCGGATGGGGAGGGAAACATGGTTTCCTACATCCAGAGCAACTATATGGGATTTGGCTCGGGTATTGTGGTGCGGAACACCGGTATCGCCCTGCAAAACAGGGGCCATGATTTTTCCCTGAACCCGGCGGAAGCCAACCGTCTCGCCCCCAGGAAGAAAAGCTATCACACCATCATCCCCGGTTTTCTCATGAAGGATGGCCAGGCTGTGGGTCCTTTTGGTGTGATGGGCGGCTACATGCAGCCCCAGGGCCATGTGCAGGTGGTGATGAACCTGGTTGACTTTGGCCTCAACCCCCAACAGGCACTGGACGCACCCCGCTGGCAGTGGATGAAGGGCAAGGCCTTCGCGGTGGAAACCGGATTTTCCCCCGCCATTATCGGGCAGCTTCAGGCAAGGGGGCATGACATCACCATCAGCCCCGACAGCCCGCTCTTTGGCCGGGGGCAGATGATCTGGAAAATGCCGGGCGGCAGCCTGCTGGGTGCCACTGAAGGGCGGACGGACAGCAGCATCGCTTGCTATTAAGCGTATAATGGATTCATGACTGGGATGAGGGGCGAAGCATGGCAAAAGAACTTTTAGGGATGTATCTGCTGTTTTTCAAGATGGGGATGGTGACATTTGGCGGGGGCTACGCGATGCTGCCGATTCTCAGGCGCGAAATCGTGGAAAAGCGCGCCTGGCTCACTGATGAGCAGGTGATTGATTTTTTCGCTGTCAGCCAGACGCTGCCCGGTATCATCGCCTCAAATGTATCTGTGTTCATCGGCTACCAGCGCCGCAAAACCCCAGGTGCCATCGCTGCCGCCCTGGGGGTGGTGACCCCCAGCGTTATCATCATCACCCTGATCGCGGCCCTGATGCAGGATTTTCAGTATCATCCCATGGTGCGCCACGCCTTCAAGGCCATCGCGATCTGCGTGTGTGCCTTGATACTCAGTGCTGTCATCAGTATGTGGAAGAGGGGTGTGAAGGACTGGGCAGGTGTTGTTATCGCAGTGGCGGTGTTCGCTCTGGCCGTGTTCACTCAGGTATCCCCCGTTTGGCTGGTGCTTGCCTCAGCCTTTGCAGGCGTTGCCATGAAGAGGGCGGGGAAGGGCAAGGCATGATTTATCTCCGGTTGGCCTGGGAGTTCGTTCAGATCGGATTGTTTGCCGTTGGCGGCGGCATGGCCACCCTGCCCTTCCTGCAGCGTCTGGGAGAGCGCACCGGCTGGTTTGACCAGCAGCTTATCACCGACATGATCGCGATCTCCGAATCCACGCCGGGGCCCATCGGCATCAACATGGCCACCTTTGTAGGCTACAATACCGCGGGGGTTTTGGGCGGTATCGTGGCCACTTTGGCCGAAATCCTGCCTTCAATCATCATCTTGGTGCTGGTGTCCAAATCCCTGGCACGCTTCAGCTCAAGCCGGTATGTGGCATACGCGTTTTACGGCCTGCGCCCGGCCGTTACGGGCTTGATTGCAGCGGCCGTGGTGAGCGTATTCAGGACGGCCGTTTTAAACATTGGCCTCTACCAGCAGACCGGGCTGCTTCCGGACCTGATCAGCCTGAAATATTTATTGTTCTTCACCATCATGCTGGTGAGTATCAGGAAATACAAAAAGAGCCCTGTCCTTTATATCGCCATTGCAGCTGTTGCAGGGATCGTATTGAAATTTTAGCTTGGGATTCCCGGAAATCAAGGGAACAGAAGGAGTCAGCTGATGGATGTGCAGGTCATCCAGCGCCTGCTGGAATCTGGCGAGTGCGACCGATATGGTTACTGGAAACCCAACGCCGTCATGCTGTTCATGCAGGAGCTGGCGGGATTGCACGCCGCACGCCTGGGCACGGGCCGAAAAGACCTGGTGGACCTGCACCGGGTGGTTTGGGTGGTGGCCCGGCATGAAATGGTGATTGACCGCTACCCGGCAAGCGGCGATCTTATCGTGGGCAAGTCCTTCCCGACCCGGGCGCGCCGGGGTATCTACCCCCGCTTTTATGAAGTGAAGAATGAGGCGGGGCAGACGCTGGTGCGGGGCAGCAGCTTCTGGACCCTGGTGGATATCCATAGCCGCACCATGGCCCATGTGCCCGAAATATCAGCTGCTATGCCGGGCAACGAAGGCCTGGAGACCCCCCTGCCCTACCCGGGCGGCGCTCAGGAGCTTATGGAGGGGAAGAAAATCCTGTATCGATGGCAGCCCCTGTACACCGATATTGACCGCAACGGCCATGTGAACAACTCCCGGGCAGCGGACTGGGCCCTGTGCTTCCTGAGCGAATGCGTTGACCTGAAGCGCCGTCCCATCCACACCCTCCGGGCAACCTTTCAAAAGGAGATTTTGCCGGAGGAGGAAGTGGAACTATTTTTCAGGTTCAAGGGCGATTCGTTTTCGCTGCGCTGCCAGCGGGACGGGCGGGCCTGTGTAACCCTGTCTGGCACGGTGTATGAAGAATATGAATACCCGAATATGTAAATATGACCCCAATTATATGATAAAGGATGCAGAAAAGATGAGGCCGGAGAGAGAGCAATTATCAGCGCTCACCCATGGGTCTGAAAATTACTTTGGCCAGTTGGGTGCTGTTGCCCCGCCGGTGTTTTTCAGTTCCCTGCATGTGTTTCCCACCTTTGAGGAATACATGAAAGCCGCAACGGGAGTTGATGGGGGAGCCTATATCTATGGCCGCGTGTCCAATCCCACTGTGCGGCTTTTGGAACAGAAGCTGGCGACGCTTGAACACGGGGAGGATGCCCTGGTGTTCTCCTCCGGCATGGCTGCGGCCACCAGCGCTATCCTTGGCACCTGCAAGGCGGGAGACCACATCCTGTGTATGCGGGATTCCTACCGGCCTATCCATCGGTTTATGGCGCAAGTGGGGAAGCCGCGGCTGAACATGGACATCAGCCTTGTATCAGGCCAGGACCTTCAGGAAGTCCGGAATCAAATCCGCCCCAACACCCGCCTGATGATACTTGAAAGCCCGGCCACTTTCGTGTTTTCTGTGGTGGATTTGAAGGCCGTTGCTGATTTCTGCCGGGAGCGTGGAGTAAAGACCTATATGGACAACACCTGTGCCACGCCGCTGAACCAGAATCCGCTGGACCACGGCATTGACATCGTAATGCATACCTTGTCCAAGTATATCGGCGGGCACAGCGACATGATCGGCGGCGCTCTGATTTCCCGGGACGGCGCATGGATCCATGATATGCGCCATGGCGTCCGAGAATGGCTTGGCGGCATTCTGGGGCCCATGGAGGCATGGCTGGCCATTCGCGGGCTTCGGTCGCTGGCTGCACGGCTGGCTGCCCACGAGGGCACGGCGATGCAAGTTGCGCTGTTTCTGGAAAGCCACCCCAAGGTAAAGCGGGTGCACTACACTGGCCTTAAGTCCCATCCCCAGGCAAACCTGATTGTACGGCAGATGCGCGGGCACACAGGGCTGATGAGCTTTGAACTGGACAGGCCGCCGGAGGACGCGGTGAAGATGATCAATGCCCTTAAGCTCTTTGGCAAGGGCTGTTCCTGGGGTGGATACGAAAGCCTGGCCCTTTGCCCGATGTATGGCGCTGGGGAGGAAGAGCTGATCGCTTCCGGCGTCACGCGGGGCCTCATCCGTATCCACTGCGGGCTGGAGGGAGCGGACAATCTGATTGCGGACCTGGCAGTGGCACTTGATATCATTTAGGTTTTCAAAACACCAACTGATAAAGGAAGCCCAGCAGCCCACCCGCCAGGATCAGGTAGAAGGAATTGATCCTAAAGCGCAGGAGGGCCAGAAGGGATAAGGCTGCCAGAGCTGCTGTGAACCAGCCCGTGACAGAGGAGATGCCCAGCTTCACACTGACCACAGCCATCAGCGCCAGGGAGGCGGCATTGACACCGTCAAGGGCGGCGGAAAACCATTTGGACGCCCGTAGGCGGGGAATGATGGGGTTGAGGAAAAAGACCAGGACGAAGGAAGGCAGGAAGATGCCAGCGGTGGCGGCGGCAGCGCCGCCGTAGCCGCCCAGAAGGTATCCGATGAAAGTGGCGGTGGTAAAAACAGGGCCGGGGGTGAACTGGCCGACGGCCACCGCGTCAAGCAATTGCTGGTTGGTGAGGACGCCCAGGCGGGTCACAAATTCGCTCTCAAGGAAGGCCAGCAACACATAGCCCGAGCCATAGAGAAAAGCGCCAATCTTGAAAAAGGTGAAAAACAGGCCGGCTGTGCCTATGGATGCCGCGCTGGTGCCCATGCTCAGCCCCGCAGCGGGAGGAACCAGCGGCGACATAAGGGGCACAGCGGCCAGACGGCCTGACAAATGGCTGCGGTTTTCAACCAGCATGACAATCGCACCAGCCAGCAGGAGCAGGGGGATTTCCGATATTCCCAACAGGTTCAGTCCAACGGCCAACACCGCGGCCCCCAAGGCCAGCGGGCCTTTGATAACCGTTTTACCCAGTCGCAGAAGCGCTTGAAGGATAACCGCCATCACCACCGGCTTGATGCCATCCATCACCCCGGTGAGTTCCCTCACCTGGCCATGGCGGGCGTAGAGCACAGCGAGTACCAGGACAGAGAGCGCCGCAGGCAGAATAAAGCACACGCCTGAAATCACAAGCCCTGCAAGCCCACCCCGGGTGAAGCCCAGGTGAAGGGCCATTTCCGTGGAGTTGGGTCCCGGGATCAGGTTGGTGGCACCCAGGAAATCCATGAACTGCTCCCGGGCTACCCACTTGCGCTTTTGAACCAGTTCCTCTTCCATCATGGCGATGTGGGCAGCCGGGCCGCCAAAAGCCACAATGCCCAGACGCAAAAAAACTGTGGCGATTTCCCGGTAACGCCGGTGGCGTTCAGGCAGGGGCAGGGCTTTTACATCAGGGTTTGAAAACATAGAAACTCCTTTGGTACAAGGTATGGCAGGAATATACCCCCTGTGTGCCCCGGACAAAGGGTAAAGCCGCCGTTTTTATGTCAGCATATATTGGTTTCTGTGGCCTGATTCATGCCCCTTCTTCCCCAGGCTCAGGAAAAGCCACACGGATGGTGGTGCCCTGTCCAGGGGTGCTTTTCAGGGTGATGATGGCGCTGTGGTACTCTGCTGCGTGCTTCACGATGGAGAGCCCGAGGCCAGTGCCCCCGGTGGCTTTGGAGCGGCTTTTGTCTGTCCGGTAGAAGCGTTCAAAGATTTGGGACTGGTGCTGCGGCTCAATGCCGAATCCGTTATCAGACACGGTGAGAACAGCGCCACGATTCTGGGCAGATACGATCACCTTCACGCTGCCGCCCGCCTGGTTATACTTGATGGCGTTATCGATGAGGTTTGAGCTGAGTTCATCCAGCAGCGTCCGGTCGCCCAGGACAAAGGCTTCTTCACCCTCGCAAGCCAGCGAGATGCCTTTGTCTTTGGCCGCCGGGAGCAGGGACTCACAGGCGGCCCGGGCTACATCGAAGAGGCCGACCCGCACATGTGCGCCTCCTGGAAAGCCTTCGTCCAGCCTGGACAGGCGAAGGATATCCTCCACCAGGGAGAGCATCCGCCGCCCTTCTTTCAGGATCACACCGCTGATGGCGGGAATGTCCTGCGGCATCACCATACCCTTGTCCATCATCTCGGCATAGCCGCAGATAGTGGTCGGCGGGGTGCGCAATTCATGGGAGACGTTGGCGGCGAAGCGCTTGCGAGTGGATTCGCCCTCCACCTTTTCTGTCTGGTCGCTGATAAGCAGCACCGCTCCCCGGCCATGGGGCACCCTGCTGGCTGAGAGCATATAGGTCTTTCCGCCGCGCCCCAACATACCAGTGGCGCAGCCTTTTTCCCTGAGTTCCGCCAGCAGCGTGAGCATCTCCTGGCGGCGATTCACCTCAGGCACCGTTTTCCCCAGCGCCCAGCGGCTGTCGACGCCCAGCATTTGGCAGGCGCTGTTGTTGATCAGGAGGATGCGCTGGTCCTCATCCATGGCGAGAAAGCCCTCCTGCATGCCGCCAAGCAGAACATCCAGCTCCTGGCGCCGTTCATCGAGGGTTTCCAACTGCCGGCGGTTCTGTTTGGCCTGTTCATCAATCCGGCGTGCCAGGGGTATCAGCTCTTCATACACAAGGCTGTCATCCGGCTTGTCCAAGTCCATTTCAAGGATGGGCTTAACCAGGAGCGAAGTGATCCGGGCAGCCAGAGGAAGGCATAGGATGAGAAGGGCCAATGTGCCGAAAATCTGCCAGGGCAGCATACTGCCCATCATTTCCCGGCTGGCGCTTTCGGAGGCCGCCAGGCGCAGGACGGTGCCATCCTCAAGCCGGGTGGACACATAAATCAGATTGGCGCGCAGGGTGCTTGAGTATCGCACCGCGCTGCCATTGCCAGTTTTGAGAGCCTCTTCCACTTCTTCACGCTGGGCATGGTTATCCAGGTCCTCAAAGCCCGTGCTGTCAAACAGCACCGTGCCGTCCGGGGCAATGTGGGTAATCCGGGAGGTGCTGATCAACCTGCCAAACGCGTTTTCCGCCCCCAGGCTTTCCATCCGGGCGATAACCAGAGAGGCCTCCTCCCGCAGGCGTTTCATTACCTGATTGGGGATGACGGTGGAAACAATGCCAGCCAACAGCAGTGATGCCAGGGTTCCGAAAACCATGATCAAAGCGATGAAACTGATGAATATCCGTTTTCTCATCGGGTGCTTTTCCCTGCCTTATGCTTCCTGGCCTGTTTCGGCCAGTTTGTAACCAACGCCGCGCACGGTCCGGACGCAACCCGCGCCCTGGCCGAGTTTGACCCTGAGAGTGCGCACATGCATGTCCACCGTCCGGGTGTCGCCGGCATAACCTGTGTCCCAGACACTGTCAAGCAATTGATCCCGGGTGAACACCAGGCCAGGATTCAGCAAGAGGAAGTGGAGCAGGCGGAACTCCATGTTGGTTAGGGAGACCGGTGCGCCGGATACCTTTACTTCACGGCGGCCCACATCCATCTCAAGGGGACCCAGGGCAAGGCGCTCCTGTCCATGTTCCTTTTCGCCCCGGCGCAGAACAGCGCGGATCCGGGAGAGCAGTTCCATGACCCCAAACGGCTTTACGATATAGTCATCCGCGCCATTGTCCAATGAGCGGACCTTGTCCATCTCCGAGTTCTTGGCTGTCAGCATGATCACGGGGATGTGGCGGGTACGCCCGTCCCGGCGCATCTGGAGGAGCAGGTGCTCACCATCCATCCCAGGCAGCATCTGGTCCAAAAGCACCAGACTGGGAAGCCTTCGCGCAAGGGCCGCCTGGAACGCATTGCCGTCCTCAAAGCCCTCGGCCTCATAGCCAGCCTGCCTTAATGTGTACAGCAGAAGGTCTCTGATTGCCTGGTCGTCTTCCACGGAGTAAATCATTGCAGCATCTCTCCCTTGTACTTCCCTGTGACCGCGTACTCCACCCATTCGGCTATGTTGGTGGCGTGGTCAGCGCTGCGTTCATAATACTTGGCAATCATCAGCATATCCAGCAGCTGCATACCATCGGCATGCCTCTGGGCGTTGCACTGGTCATTCATGAGCTTGATCAGCTCCCTTTTCACTTCGTCAAAGAGATTGTCCACGACATCATCACTTGCCACTACGGCCCGGGCCAGCTCAATGTCCCTGGTGACATAGGCGTCCACGGCCCGGCGCACCATGTTGGCTGTTTCCCTGGACATTTGCTGAAGCTGTGAAGGAAAAGGCAGAAGATTCCCTTCCACAGGCATGGTGATAATCTCTGCGATGTCTGATGACTGATCGCCAATGCGTTCCATGTCGGTGATCATTTTTAAGGCCGAGGAAATAAGCCGCAGGTCGCTGGCCACAGGCTGCTGCATCAGCAGGAGGCGCAAGCACCTGCCCTCAATCTCTCGCTCCATCCGGTCGATTTCCTGGTCACCCTGCATGATGATCCGGGCGGCTGCCACATCCCGGCTGGCCATCAGTTCGCCCGCGTTCTCAATCGCCTGTTCAATGCGGCTGCCCATGGCAATCATCTCCTGGTTCAGCTCCAGCAACTGCTCATCAAATCTTCTGCGCATCAGCCGAATCTCCCTGTGATGTAATTTTCTGTCCGCTCATCGGTGGGATTGGAAAAAAGGCGTGCCGTCTGGTCTATCTCTATCATTTCGCCAAGCAGGAAAAATGAGGTCAAATCGCTGATCCGGGCCGCCTGCTGCATATTGTGGGTCACGATGACCACAGTGTATTCGTTTTTAAGTTCCAGCACAAGGTCCTCAATCTTGGAGGTGGAGATGGGGTCAAGCGCGCTGGTGGGTTCGTCCATCAGCAGCACTTCCGGCTGCACAGCCAGGCAGCGGGCGATGCACAGGCGCTGTTGCTGTCCGCCGGAAATTGCCATGGCGCTTTTCTGCAGGTCATCCTTGACCTCATCCCACAGTGCGGCTTTTCTCAGGGCATTTTCCACAACAGCGTCCAACTTGAGTTTTCCCCGGACGCCATGGGTGCGGGGCCCGAAGGCAATGTTGTCATAGATGGTCATGGGAAAGGGGTTGGGCTTCTGGAATACCATGCCCACGCGTTTGCGCAGGAGATTGACATCCATGCTGCCGGCGAAAATATCCTCATCGTCCAGCATCACCCGGCCTGTTAAGCGGCATCCGGGGATCAGGTCATTCATGCGGTTCAGGGATTTGAGCAGGGTGGACTTCCCGCAGCCGGAAGGCCCGATGAGGGCTGTAACCTGGCGTTCATGAATCTGCATGTTGATGTTTTTTAGCGCCTGGAGATTGCCATAAAAGAGGTCAACATTGCGGATATCAAATTTGATCCGGGACTCCTCCGCTGCGGTGACGGTTCTGCTGTTCTGGGCGAAGTTGGTCATTGATTTCAGCCTTTCGTTGTGAGTTTTCCCGCGATGTACACTGAAAGCGCATTCATCAGCACCACCACCGCGAGCAGAACCACCGCTACCGCGAAGGATGCCCCGACGGCGCGGCCCTCCTCCTGGAGCTTGAACAGATGAACGGCCAGGGTCCGCCCCGAATCATACAGGCCTGCAATGCGGGTACCGGTGCCGGAAGTAAAGATGAGAGCTGCCGTTTCACCCGAGATACGGCCAATGGACAACAGCACCGCGGCCAGGATACCCGGCATAGCCACCGGCAGAACGATGCGGAGTGTGGTTCGCAATTTTCCAGCGCCCAGCCCGTAGCTGCCTTCCCGGTAACTCATCGGAACGCCCAGGAGGCTCTCCTCCGTTTGCCTGAGGATTAAGGGCAGCGTCATGGTGCCCAGCGTCAAAGCGCCTGCCAGCATGGAAATACCTATGCCCAGGGTGACTACAAACACCAGCATGCCAAAGAGCGCGTAAATGATGGAGGGGATACCGGTCAGTGTTTCTGCTGTCACGCGGATGACCTTGACAAGTTTGCTGCCGGGCTTGGCGTATTCCGCCAGATAGATCCCCCCTCCTACGCCCAGGGGGACCGAAAAGAGCAGGGACAGCGCCGTCATCAAGAGCGTGTTGATGATGGCAGGGAACATGGAGAGATTTTTGGAGTTGTATTTCAGGGCAAACAGTTGGTCCTTAAACTGCAATGCGCCATTTTCGTCCCTGAAGAAAAACTCGGGGACGCCGTTGACCAAAATATACAGGACGATGAGCATTAAAACACCCATGGTCATCACGCCGGCCAGCCAGCAAAGCCACTTGAGCAGGACAGGGCCCCATGGTGTGCGTTTGCGTGTTGGCAAAGAGATATCGACTGTAATCCGGCTTTTCCCGGAGCCTGAACGGACACTCATTGCAGCACTCTCCTGCGGTTGTAAAAGGAAAAGATAATATTGACAGCCATGACAATAACAAAAAGGATAACGCCGGTCGCAATCAGGGACGCCCGGTGCAGGTCAGCCGCGTAACCCATTTCAAGTAAAACATTGACGGTCAATGCCCTCACGCCCTTCAGAAGGCTGGTTGGGAGGCGTGCCTGGTTACCGGCCACCATCAACACGGCGGTGGTCTCCCCGATGGCGCGGCCAATCCCCAGCACAATGCCTGAGACAATGCCGGAGCGTGCTGCTGGCAGTATGGCACGGAATACGCTGCTCTCGTGGCTTGCTCCAAGGGCCAGGCTGCCCTCGTAATAAGCGTTTGGCACCGCTTCGATGGCCGCCCGGGATGTCTGGATGATGGTGGGCAGGATCATGATCGCCAGAAGGATGGCAGCCACCAAAATACTCAGCCCGTCGCCGCCCAGGATGCTGCGCGTAAAGGGAACCAGAAGCATCAGGCCAAAGAAACCATATACCACCGACGGGATGCCCGCCAGCAGGGCGACGGCCGGTTTCATCAGCCTGACTGCCTTGCCTGAGGAGAAGCGCGCCATCATGATGGCGGTCAGCACCCCTGCCGGCGCTCCCAGCAGGAGCGCGCCCAGGGTGATCACAAAGGAGCCCACAATCATCGGCAGGATACCAAAGACGCCCCGCAAAGGCGCCCACTCCTTGCCGCTGATAAAGTCACTTACGGCATACTGTGCGAAGAAAGGCAGCCCGTTGGCGAACAGGAAATAACAGATGACGCCAACCGCAAGGATGCAGACACATGCGGCGGCCATAAACAGCCCCCGCATGATGCCTTCGGAAACATTTTTGCATTGTCGCATGGTTTATTTATTCAGGTCTGCCCAGGTGGTGATCTCGCCGGTGAATATCTGTCGGGCCTGCTCGACTGAGATATCTTCCAAAGGGTTATTAAGGTTGACCACCAAAACAATACCATCAGTACCGATCACAATGCCCAGGGCGCCCTTTTCCACTTCACTGTCTTTAAGGGCCCGGGAAGCCATGCCGATGTCGTAAGTGCCGTCAAGGGCACCGGTGACGCCGGCAGAAGAGCCGGTGGACTGGACTTCGATGACCGCATCTGGGTTGAGTTCCATGTAGGCTTCGCCCAGGAGCTCCATGACGGGGGCCACCGAGGTGGAGCCGCCTATGGTCAGGCTGCCTGCCAGACCGGCGGCCACATAAGCGGGGGTTTGACCGTTGGCATCTGACACCAGGCCATCATCCGAAACAATCGCCTGGCCCTCCCGGCTCATCACAAAACGCATAAAGTCAAGCGCCAGGGGATCGGTGAGATTACCGTTGGTGACCACATTGAAAGGACGGGCAATCTTATAGGTGCCGTTCAAAATATTCCCGGTGGAGGCTTCCACGCCTTCAACCCTCAATGCCTTGACAGTGTCGCTGTGCAAAACGGAAGAAAGGGAGGCATAGCCGATAGCGGCGTCATTGCCCGCTACAGTGGTCAGGACCAGGTTGGTGCCATTTGCGATAACGGCTTCGGCGTAGGTGCTGTCCACTTCAACGCCTTCGGAATTTTTGGCAAGGACTCCGGTCAATTCAACAAAGGCGCCGCGGGTGCCGCTTCCCTCTTCGCGGGAGACGACAGAGATTACCCGGGAAGCATCAAACCCGGCCTGTGCCACCACGGCACACAGGGTGAGGGAGAGTGCCAGTAACAGGATTTTACGGATTTCCATGAGTTGTTTTCCTCCTTGGCTTTGGTTCGCCCATACCATACACAAGCTGTGTAAACCCTGGTTGAGGAGGAAGTAAATTCGCGGTAAAATCAAAAAATCCCTTAAAGCAAAGCTCCCCTTACTTGACTTCTTTTCCCAGAACGAACACCTTCAGGGGTTTTGAGGCGAGGAGGAAGGGATCCTCCTCAAACAGCAGGATGTCGGCGTCCTTGCCGGCTTCCAGGCTGCCCACACGGTCCTCTATACCGCAGTGGCGGGCAGGGTTGATGGTGATCGCCTGAAGCGCGTGGAAGGGGTCCATGCCGGACTTTACGGCCAGCGCGGCGCACAGTGCCAGGTATTCCTGGGGGATGACCGGCGCGTCGGTGATGATGGATACCTGGCAGCCAGCCCTGGCCAAGACGCCCGGGGTGTCAAAGGTTTTGTTGCGCAGTTCGAACTTGCTGGCATGGCTCAGGGAGGGACCGACGGCAAGGGGAATATCCTCCTTCACCAGGTCGCCGGCTATCAGATGCCCCTCGGTGACGTGCTCCAGGGTAATCTTCACACCAAACTCCCGGGCGATGCGGACGGCGGTAAAGATATCCTCTGTGGCATGGGCGTGAGCCTTAAGCGGCATCTCTCCGGACAGCACAGGCAAGAGGGCTTCCAGCTTCATGTCAAAGGCGGGTTGTTTGGTGGTGTCGTCGCCTGCGGCTGCCTTTTTTTCAGCGTATTCCCGGGCCTTGAACAGCATCTCCCTGAGCCTTGCGGCGGTGGTCATGCGGCTGGAGTCCGCTTTGTCCCGATACACACGCTTGGGGTTTTCGCCAAAGGCGCATTTCATGGCGGTTTCCCGCTTTACCACCATGTCATCCGCCCGGGTGCCCACGGTCTTCACGGCCACAAAAGTGCCGCCCAATACATTGGCACTGCCCGGACCGGTGTTGACCGTGGTGACCCCCGCCAGGGCAGCCTCCCTGAGGGTGGGCTGAATGGGCTTGAAACCATCAATCCCCCGCAGCTGCGGGCTGATGATGTCGTTTAGTTCATTATAGTCCGTGCCCTCATAGCCGATGCCATAGCCATCCATACCCAGGTGGCTGTGGGCGTCGATGAAGCCGGGATAGACCAAAAGCCCCCTGGCGTTGACCACCACGGCCTCTTTGGGCGCCCGGATGTTTTTGGCGATGCGCTTGATTTTCCCGCCCTCCACCAATACATCAGCCTGCGCCCCGCTTTCATTGATACCATCGTGGACTTCTCCTCCTTTGATGAGCAGCATGTGATGTTACCTCCTGTGTTTTTCATTTTATGGCATTTATGTTATAAACTGCCGGCCGATGCGTTTTGCATCATCATTTGGGCGCAGCGCAGGCCGTCCACCGCCGCAGACATGATGCCCCCGGCTCGGCCGGCGCCCTCCCCGGCCGGGTAGACGCCGGGCAGCGTCCCCCGGAAGCATTCATCCCGATGGGCCTGGACCGGGCAGGAAGAGCGCGTTTCCACGGCAGTGAGCAGGGCGTCCGGCTGGGCGAAGCCCTTGAGCCGCTGGTCAAAATGCCGGATGGCGTCGCGGATGCCCGCTGCCGCGAATTCAGGCAGTGCCGGAGCAAGGTCCGTGAGCGTCTGACCTGGGAGGATGGTGGGCAGGACATCGCCGAACGCCGTAGAGGGACGCCCGGCCAGAAAATCTTCCACGCGTTGCACTGGTGCCCGGTAAGAGCCGCCGCCCAGCTCATAAGCCAGACGCTCGTAACGGCGCTGGAAAGTGAAGCCGCTTAAAGGGTCATCACCTTGCATGTAGTCCTCCGGCCTCACATCCACCAGCAGCGCGGCGTTGGCGTTGCGGCCATCCCTGAGATAGGGGCTCATGCCATTGACGCAGAGCATGCCCTTTTCGCTGGCGGCAGGCACCACCTGCCCGCCCGGGCACATGCAAAAGGTATAGGCACCCCGCCCGGATGACAAGCGCATAGCCAGATGGTATTCCGCCGGAGGCAGCAGGCCGCTTTCGGACGCCCGACCATACTGCGCCCGGTTGATCAGTTCCTGCGGATGCTCGATGCGCAGGCCGATGGAGAAGGGTTTGGGGGAGTAGGAAAGCCCAGCCTCATAAAAGCCCACAATGGTATCCCGGGCAGAGTGGCCCGGCGCCAGGACCAGGGCATCGCAGGCTTGCTCCCTAATGGCTCCCCCCCGGGTGTACTGCACACCAATCAGCCGTCCATGGTCATGCACCGCTTCTGTCAGCCTGGCCCCGAAAAGCACCTGACCGCCCAGGGATTCAATCTCCTTCCGGATGGAGGCCACTACCTGCGGCAGGCGGTCTGTGCCAATGTGTGGCCGGGAAAGGTAGAGGATTTCCTCTGGCGCTCCGTGTTCCACCAGAATTTCCAGCACCCGGAGACTGAGTGGATGGTTGATGCCGGTGGTGAGCTTGCCGTCGGAAAAAGCACCTGCGCCTCCCTCACCGAACTGCAGATTGCTTTCCGGGTCCAGTTCTCCCGTTTCGAGGAAACGCCGGGCCGCCGCCCTTCTGGCATCTACCGGCTCACCCCGCTCCAGCACCAGGGGAAAAAGTCCGGCCTTGGCCAGCGCCAGGGCAGCGAATAACCCGCAGGGTCCAAGGCCCGCCACCACAGGCCGGAAGGAGGCTGGGGATTTGGACCAACCTGTTTTCTGTGGCGCGGGTACCCATTGCCCGGCGCCGCCCGGGAGGCGTGCCAGCAAAGCCGCTTCATCACCCTCAAGCGCCAGCTCTACCGTATATACCAGGCGGATATCGCCCTTATCCCTGGCATCCACGCTTTTTTTGACGATGCGGCGGCCAGCAGGCTTGACTTGTCCCAGCCCAAGCCGTTTGAACGCCGCTCGATAAGCGGCCTCATCGGCGTCCCTTGCCGGTTTCAGTTTGATGCCGGTTACGCGGATAGGCATGGCGTGCCTCCTGAATGCTTCACGGCTTGCAGCGTTTGCAGGGCTCAAAGCCCAGTTCGGCGGCCTCCTGTCGGGGGATCTGCCGGGGGTTGCGCATATTGGAGCAATTCGCGTTGCTGTGATATTTCTTCCCTGATTCGGGGATCCACACCAAGTCTTCGGGGCCTTCCTTCCTTTCCTGGCAGATGGAGGCCAGCTCCACAAGCCAATCCGCCCGGTCCTGGGCCGGCAGTTCATCCAGGTAAGCCCTGAAGGCCACAAACTGGCTGTCCAGGCTTTGACCGGAGTTGATGCTGAAGCTGCCCCCCACAGCCAGGGCGGTAGGGATGGCCAACAGCAGGATCAGCGCGAGGGTTGCTGCCCTTTTCATCTTTCTCTCCTTGCGGTTTATTCCTGCCAGGGCATTGTAGGGCATTATCCCACAGTTTACAAGGCGAGGTGGTTTGACATGGCTGAGGGCTGTTTGATAAGATGCCGGTAACTCGGCTGTGATTGGAGACAGTATGCGAAGAACCCTGGCTCTGGCGCTTGTTTGCCTGGTCTTCTTTTTCCATTTGCCGGTGA
>JAAYJP010000196.1 GCA_012522875.1 Clostridiales bacterium
GGGTGCTCAGCCGGTTCATCAAACCCGCCCTGGGTATCCTGACCGCCATCGGCCCCCAACATCTGGAGACCCTGGGAAGTGAGGACAAGGTCCGGGAGACCAAATACGCCCTGATTGCGGGGCTGCCGCCGGACGGCTTTGCCGTTTTCAGCAATGATGGCCGGCATGTGAGCGCCAGCTACCGCCGGGCACAGGTGGAAAAGGCATTGGTGGGAGAGGAAGGTGACGACCTGTGGGCGGAGGACATCGTATTATCCCCTGAGGGCAGCACCTTCACCCTGCGCGGGAAAGACGGCTTGCGCCAACTTTGTGAAACACGGCTTCCCGGGGAGCACAACATCCGCAACATCCTCCTGGCTGCTGCCGCCGCGCTGCGCCTTGGGGTAAGCGCCGCTCATGTGGCCCAGGGCATAGCCCAGATGAAAACCGTGGCTTTCCGGCTGCAGGCAAGCCGGCACCCCAAGGGCTACATCGCCATCAACAATGGCTTCAACACCAACCCCGCCGCCTCACTGAAAGCCTTGGAAGTGCTGGCCGCCTATCCCGGGCGCCATGTGGTGGTCACGCCAGGCTTTATTGAGTTGGGAAAACAGGAGGAGGCCGCAAACCGGCAGTTGGGCCGGGATATGGCGGCTGTAGCCCAGGAGGTGCTTCTGGTGGGTGTTAGGCGGACCCACCCCATCAGGGAAGGCTTGCTTGAGGCGGACTTTGATGAAAACAATATCCACACCTTCCCCTCACTGACTGAGGCAAACCGGCATGTGAACCAGGCTTATGGGGAGGGTGATATCGTGCTTTATGAAAACGACCTGCCGGACCAGTACAGCTGATGGAGGGCGGGATGGCTAAAAAACTGAGCCTGGGCATTTTCTTTGGCAGCCGCTGCTGCGAGCACGAGGTTTCCATCGTAAGCGCTTTACAGCTGGCGTGCTTTGTCAACCCTTTCAAGTATGATGTCACCCTTGTCTACATCGACCGGCAGGGGGCCTGGTATGTGGGCTCTGCGCTTTGGAAGCTGGAAACCTATTTGAATTTTGATCCCCGCAAAAGCGGACTGACCCAGGTATTCCCGGATCTGACAGCACGTTCCCGGGCGCTGGTTTCGGCTAAAAGGGATAGGCTGTTGGCTGGCGAGACGCGGCGGGTGGAAGTACGGCTTGACTGCGTCATTCCTGTGATGCACGGCTTGCACGGCGAGGATGGCAGCCTTCAAGGGATGCTTGAGATGATGGACATGCCCTATACATCAACCGGTGTCGCGGGAAGCGCTGTGGGGCTTGACAAGATCATGATGAAGCAGGCTTTCAGAGGCTGCGGATTTCCCGTTTTACCCGATACCGCTGTCTCCCGGCGGGAATGGCAGCATGATCCTGAGAATCTCATGCGTCACATTGAGGCCAGCCTGCCCTACCCGGTTTTTGTGAAGCCGGCTAATCTGGGCTCCTCCATTGGGGTCAGCCGCGCTGATAACCGGAAGGAGCTCTCAGAAGCCCTGGCGCTGGGCTTTTCCCTGGACCGGCGCTGTCTGGTGGAAAAAGGGCTGGATATGCCAGAGGAAGTCAACTGCGCCGTGATGGGCTACGATGGGGACATCACCGCATCAGTGGTGGAAATGCCCGTGAGGCAGGGCGAGTTGCTGGATTTTAAGACCAAGTACCTAAGCGCTGCTCAGGGTGGAGGCATGGCTTCGCTGTCCCGCCTGATCCCGGCCCCCATCAGCCAGGAGGAAACGGCGCTGGTGCAGCGGCTCTCCCGGGATATTTTCTGGGCGCTGGACTGCAAGGGCGTAGTGCGGGTAGACTTTATGATCGACCGGGCCACCCGCCAAATTTATGTCACCGAAATCAACACCATCCCGGGCTCCCTGGCTTTCTACCTGTGGGAGAAGA
>JAAYJP010000197.1 GCA_012522875.1 Clostridiales bacterium
CGTACATGATGTTTTCACTCCTGATTAGGTGCAAGGGTTTTGCTTGTTTTTCAAGGTTTTCCTTGCACCAATTATACCAGAAAACCGGCGAGAAGTGGTGTCCATGCTCGGGTTCTTGCTTGTTCAGGGAACACTAGGATATATAACGCTCGCAAAGTAACAAATCTGCTGGGTGACCGTATCTCTTCCATTGTGAAATGCGCTTTCCCCTTATGCTCGTTTTCAAGATACCACAGCCCATCCCTTTGCTTCTTCTCTTGCAGCCAGTTCATGGCCGGCCACATTCGGGTGTCAAACGGATTGTTCTGCCTGGCAAAATATTCCATTGCCCTTAACAGATCATACCGATAGCGGTAAGGATAGGATAGTTTACGAAACCTCTTGTCAACATCATCAAAAAACAAACGATTTCTCAGCAGGAATTCTGCCGCATCTGTTTTCGCTGCCTCAATGTCCCACCGTCTGTGCTGCAGTCCGGAGGCCTGGAATTGTGCAAATCCTTCCAGGACACAGATTGTTGTATGGGGGTCGCTCTTATCTGAATTCATATCCCAAGTAAATCCCCCATCCTTTTTCTGAACAGAAAGAAGATGATTAACAAGCCTGACGAGGCGCGATTCCTCCTTGCAGAAGTATGAAGCGTAGTTCAGTATCATGCCATCAACGCAGATATCGCTGGGATGATTGTACTTTGATAAGTTCATGCCCCCGGCTTCATTCATGCATTCGTCAAACATCCGCGAAATCATCTCCCTGCAGGGTTTCAACGTCTCCGGTGCGCAGATATTTTTGATATCAAGCAGCGTGTAGTGTGTTGATGTCCATTTGGGCTGGTAGTAATAAGACCCCCAATGTCCGCTTTCGTTTTGTCTGGATAAAAATTTTGCCCCAAAGCCTTCCTTAGGAATTCGCTTTTGCATCTGCGATAGCGTTATTCCATCTGAGCCAATGAGGTCGCGGTGGGTCATATACTGAATGGAAATATCGCCTTCCAATAGCCAGGAAATCGCTTTCATCACCAAACAACTCCTTTCGCCCAAAATTGGCAACGGCTTGTTGAACGCATTGGATCGAAACGCTTTTGGCCTGTCCCCGGCCTTTGTAACAGTTGGCGAGTCAGTGAAGACTGTACAACGGTAAAGGTATTCCTTCTTTGGTTTGGCCGCATCGCAACACAGGCCGGCGAGGCGCTCAAGGGCGCACATAGCCTTGCTCTTTCATGTGAATGAGCAAAACTAGCCGGGCGATCACACCACTTGCTGGGAGGCTTTTGATCCTTGCCCTGGATGTAGGGGGCTTCATTGTATCAAGCCATTGTGAGTCGTCTTTCTGAATGTGGCAGCATCATTCATGGTATCGGAGTATCAGCCGCTTGCCCATGCCCTCTTCCTTGAGTAAAGCCAAAATTACATACAAGCTGAAACCCTGTTCTGGACGCATCATCATAGTAAATTGTTTTTCCCGCAATTTTAAGCTATAGAATCGGAATATTTACTGGAATTTCGGGGGGCAGAATCCACCGCTGCGCAAGTATAACTGCTCATCCCCCGATGATGACCTCGAAACCCACCTGTTCACCAAGGCTTTGAATGGCTTTCTCCATGTTCCGGGTCAGGGTGAGGCGTTCCAGGGTGTCTGAGAAAAGAAGCGGCGTAAGGTCGGTTACTTCTGTGTTATTTGAGATTTCCAGCTCTTTGAGGCCTGCAAGCGCGGCGAGAACCGGGATGTCGTCATTCCTGAGGCCGCAGCCATGTGCCAGCAGGCAAGTAATGGTGCTGTTGGCAAGGTGGGGAAGCCAGCGGGATGCTTCCATCCCAATGACATGCAGGCCACTGAATGACCGAACTGCTGCCAACGGGGATAGGTCCTTGCAGGGGATACCGTTGATGGACAGGCTGAGCCCGCCCCTTCCATAGGCGTAAGAAAAATCGGTTTCTTTGAAAACCGAGATGTCCGACACCTGGGAGTCATTGAGGTTCAGGTACTCCACGCGCTTGAGGTTCTGGAAACCCGCGAGCGATGCAACGGGGGTTAAATCAAAACTGATTCGCTCCAGCCCGGCGATCTCGAACAGAGCAGAGGCATCCGTGAACCGGGCGCCGCTGAAACTGGCTTCCCTCAATTTTGTTAGGTTTTGGATGCCGTCCAGGGTTTCCAGAGGCTGGCCTGCCAGTTCCAGGCGCTCAAGGCCTGTCAGTTTCAGCAGTCTATCCAGGTTTGTAAACAAGCCTTTCTTCGAGGA
>JAAYJP010000020.1 GCA_012522875.1 Clostridiales bacterium
GGTGATCTGTTCAAGCGGGCGGAGGCCGAGGCCGCTGAGCGCCTTGAGAACTATAAGCGCCTGGCCTCTGCCGGAGGGGCGGAGGAATAAGCGGGCACAACGACTCACGGCCATACAGGAAAGGGGTTTTCCGGATGAAAGCCCCTTTCCTTATGCCACAAAACCATAAGGAAAAAACCATGAAAACAATCATCCCCGCTCGCCTGATGATTTTTCCCTTTGCGGCGGGCGGCCTGGATGGGTTTTTGAGATTTTTCAAATGAAACGGTGACGCGCCGCAGCGAGTCGCCTTATGGCCGGTCGGTCTCTCAAAATCAGCCGGGTTATTTCATCCGGGAACCTGCCGCGTTTTCGGTTGCGATCAGGGACAGCGGTAAGGCCATCAGCCACGCCTGTTTTGGACCGTTGCCGCGCGAGAAGAAGAAACTCCGTGAAATCAGCCGGGTTCTCAACCAGGCCTTCTGTCGCAGGGGCTTGGCCTATGAGGCAACCCGCGCGCTGATGGAATTTGGGGTTGATGCGATTATGCTTCACATAATCTGCGCGGAAACCATCAGTCCGGAGAAATCCACCCCCCTGATGAAGAAAACGGGCATCCAGGAGGAAGCATATTCCGCCGGTACATGGAGGCATCTGACGGCGGCTGGGCTGATTTATATTGGTACGCCGCACCTGCACCATAGGATGAATCTTATGTTCTTCCCTGCTGCCGGCCTGATCCTGCCTTCATTGGGGATATTAATCCTGTGTTTTGAGATTGTTGAGGATCTCATGATATCGTTTGGTGGCCGGAAAGCTAACCTGGCCCTTCCTGCAGAAAGAAAGCCCGGCAAGCTTTGGAACCACACGTTCCACCACAATCTGCTCCTTTACCGCCTTTGCCATCAACGCGTCCAGGGCTTGGAGAAAACGTCTGTCCCCCCTTGCCCGCTTGTAAAAGGATAAAACATAGACATACACAAAGAGATTATAGTTTCGGAACGGATATTCGACCTGCATGAACAGGGTCCCGATGCCATAATGGCATGGGCCGATGGGTTTTCTGATTGTCCATTGCGCCAGCAGGAAATCCACCGCCATGTCAAGGGCGGGCTCATTGTTCAGGAGATCGCTGAAACGAAAAGCATCCAGTGCTTTCAGCGTGGGAAAAGGGTTGGAGTACTCCGTTTCCGGGCCGCGTCCATAGCTGAATTTATTGCACCGCCATCCGCCGTCATGGTATTGGGTATCCAGCAGATGCCGGAACGTCTTCCTGAGCCGGGCGTCCCGGACACAGCCCATGTGGCAGAGCGTGTTGGCAGCGCTGATAGTCTGGCAGGGGTAAATGGCGCCGCGGGGATACACCCGGAAACGGCCGTCCTCCTGCCAGGCGCCAAATATCAGATCCACAGCGGCTTTCAAAACAGGGGCGCCTGGATCCACGCCCAATTCCAGCAGATACATCACGCTTTCCAGCGTGGAAAAGGGTGAGCCTTTGCTCAGCCGCTTGTCAGGGGTGGTCCAAAGATCCGCCCCGTTATCATATCTGTGAGATAAAATCGCTTCGGCATCAGAACCATATTGCCCGCCGACAGGCAAGTTGCCGCCGGGGTTTCTTACAGATCCTTTGATTTCATCCACTTTCAGCTGCTCTCCAGGCCGTTCAGCTCATACAGAATGGAGAATCAAGGCGGGCGCGGGGATGTGCTGATCAGCAGAGCATTTTTTCACATTTTACCTGATCATATTCCCCTGGCCATTCCATCGTTGCTGTACGGGTTTCCATCGGTTTTTACCAGTGGAACGCATAAAGTCCTGCTACCGCCCGCTGTGGCAGCCTATTGGATGCGTTTGCGGAAATCAGTAACCGCAAGCAATGCATCAAGCACTTCATCCGAGTATACATCAAAAACAATGGGAAAGGAGCTGATTTTCCCCATTTGCTTTGCACTGGAGACAATTGCCCTGGCCTTTCCATCAAGCGGCGCATTCAGCAAATCACCATACCCCTTATCGGGGATATAGACGGTTACCCTGAAAAAAAGCTTCCAAATCGAAAGCCAAAACAGGGTCTTCTCCTTTTGGCCGCCCCGCGCGCCTGTCCACCTGTGAAGTCCTTTTGCCAGCCACGCTTTCCCGTCGTTGCAGTATCGCCATTCCAATTGGATATCCCGGGTCTCAAGTTCATCCAGAAACCTTGAATAAGTGA
>JAAYJP010000198.1 GCA_012522875.1 Clostridiales bacterium
CAATCTGGAACACCGAGTCGGCTGAAGTATAGACGATGGGGTTGCCGCTTCGCATATGTTCTTCTCCCAGCGTTTGGATGATAGCGGTGCCGCTGGCGGCGTAATTGCCCAGGGTCCTTAGGCCGATGCCTTCCTCAAAAGCCGTGATGAAATGCGGGGGGAACCCCTCCGGAAAGGTGGGGAAAGGGCGATCCAGGCGAACCCCTGCCATCTCCCAGTGCCCGGTTGTGGTGTCCTTGCCTGGCGATTTTTCCTTAAGCCTGGCCGAAATCCCCTGGGCGTGGATGCTGTGCGGCAAAAAAGACCCGCTGATAGCGCCAAGGCCCAGGTCTTCCAGATTGGGCAGACGAAGGCCTGTCACCAGCACCGTATGGCCCAGGGTGTTGGCCCCTTCGTCGCCATATAAATGCGCGTCGGGCAAGGCCCCAACGCCTACTGAGTCCAAAACGATTAAAACAACTCTGCTCATCTGTATCCTCCTTCTTGATTTTACACAGAAAACCTCCCATTCAGACAATCGCTTGCTGAAGGCGTGTGCCGGAGTATAATGGGCTGGGAGGAAAGCAATGGAATTTTTTGCGACAGCTGCATTTGGCCTGGAGGGTCTGGTCAAAAGGGAACTGATCAGGCTTGGGTTTGAGGCCCGGGCGGAGACGGGCGGTGCGCGTTTTCATACCGACATGCCGGGTGCTTTCAAGGCCAACCTCTGGCTGGCCTGCGCTGACCGGGTGATGTGGGTGGTGGCGGAAGCGGAAATCCTCACTTTCGATGCCCTGTTTGAGTTGGTCAGGTCTATCCCCTGGGAGGATGTCTTGCCAGAAAACGCGGCTTTTCCAGTCAGCGGACACTGTGCCCGCAGCCAGCTGATGAGCGTCAGCGACTGCCAAAAAATTGTTAAAAAAGCCATCGTGGAACGGCTTAAGCAGCGGTACGAAACT
Organism: Clostridiales bacterium; assembly: GCA_012522875.1. Lineage (GTDB taxonomy): Bacteria > Bacillota > Clostridia > Christensenellales > Aristaeellaceae > UBA6115. The sequence continues at coordinate 939 of JAAYJP010000198.1, forward strand.
GATTGGTTTCCTGAAACGGGAGCGATTTTCCCGGTGGCTGCCACCATCAGCCGGAATATCGCACGCATCGCAATAGATACTTCCGGAGATGCACTTAACCGGCGCGGTTTTCGCACTTATGTGGGGGAAGCGCCCCTTCGTGAGACCTTGGCGGCTGCCATGCTGCGCCTGTCCGGCTGGGACATGAAGCGCCCCCTGCACGATCCCTGCTGTGGCAGCGGGACGTTGCTTTTGGAAGCGGCCTTTTTGGCGTCCAGGCGCGCCAGCGGCCTTTCCCGGCTTTTTTCCATGGAAAGCTGGCCCACAAGCGCAAGCCAGGCTTTCCACAATTTGAGGGAAGAAGCCCGCGCGCTTCATCAGACGGGCAAACTGCCCCCCATCTCAGGGTCAGACATCAATCCTGAAGCGCTGGATTTGAGCCGAAAACACCTGCGCCAAGCGGGACTGGATGGCGTGGTTTCAGTATATCCGGCCAACCTTTACCAGCTGAGGCTCAATGCGGACAGGCCCTTTTTTATCGCCAACCCGCCCTATGGTGAGAGGTTGGGAGATAAAAAAGCAGCGGACCAGTTGGCAGCAGGCTTTGGCGATCTCATGTCCCGACATCCGGGCGCCAGTCTCGCGGTCATCACCGCCAACCCCAACTTTGAGCGGATGATGAAGCGCAAAGCAAAAAGCCGCCGCAGGCTATACAACGGCAGGCTTGAGTGCGAAATTATGATGTTCTGAGGCCGCCTAGCACTCC
>JAAYJP010000021.1 GCA_012522875.1 Clostridiales bacterium
GGCATTGGCGTCTGGCGAAACTAATCCTCAAAGCAAAGGAGGCTGCATGCTGCCCACGGCACAAGATCCGCTCTATAGCGTCTATTTCGCTCCCAGGGGATATGCCCGGATGGTGCAACTGGGGCGTGGCATCGCCCAGAGGCATCTTACCGCCTTTGATAACCTCATAGGCGTCATCGGGGACGCGGGATCTGGCAAGAGCCTGCTGATAAGGGGCATGTTTCCGGGATTGGAGTTAACCAACGATGACAACGGCGTAAATATCCGCCCGCTTCCGATTTTGGATCTGGATGAAACAGGCTTTTACCAGGCCCATACCTACCACCTGGATGTACGGTTTGAGTCGGCCTTTACCCAGATCCCGCAGTTGGCGGAAGCGGTGCTGAAGGCACTGGAGTTGGGAAAGCGTGTGATCATAGAGCATTTTGAGCTCATTTATCCCCTTTTACATATCAACGCTTCCCTGCTGATAGGCATAGGAGACGAAATAATTGTATGCCGGCCAACCATCTTTGGACCTGAGCCCAATGATATTGCCCGTACGGTGTTTGCTTCCATCAAGTACAGGCGCATGGCCCATACGGCGGAAGATTTGACTGAGCATGTGCTGTTGAGCCGCATAGTGGGTAAATACAGCCACGGGGATGTGCGCAGAGGATTCCTTCTGCGTTTTGACCGAGCTGTCGTGCTAGACATTCCGGACATCCAGCGTGAAGTGCAGGAGATGATCAATCAAGACATGCCAATCGCCTACAAGGATGACCAGCACATCTACATCGGCAGCATCCTTCACCGCTGCACCGGGCCCCGCATGCATGTACCATCCACTGGAAAGGTGGAGAACTTTCGCTTTCTAAGCGGACTTCAGTATGACAATACAGATGAGAGTTACCTTTTGGTGGGCCTGGTTGGCCAGGACGCACCGGAATTGGGGCAGGATCTAAACCGAATCCATGTTGAATAGTCGGATTTCGCGATAAAGGCGCCCGCCAAGGTTTGCGGCGGGTGCTTTTTGGCTTCTACACAAGGTGATGCTTAAGCCAGCGGCCGCTCCGGAATCGCCAGATAAAGAGAATGCTTCGACCAATCCAGTCCAGATACATTGCGTACCAGACGCCTCGGACCTGGAATCCCAAGACAGTGCCCAGAAGGATGGAAAACGCGACGCGGAGGAGCACCACGGTCAAGGATGCGGCATACATGACAAAGCGGTTGTCCCCGGCGGCGCGCAGGCTGTTTGGGAGGCCAAAGGCCGGGGCCCAGGATACAAAGGAAACACAGCAGTAGATGATGACAATCTCCCGGGTAATGGCTGTGGCTTCGGGACTCAAATGCAGCATGCCCACAATGGGGTCGATGAAGAGGATGACCAAGAGCCCCATGACTACCAGGGAAGCGGTGGTCAAGAGCAATAGGCGTCTTGCTGCGTCCTTTGCTTCCCGGGAGCGTCCCGCTCCCACACATTGGCTGACGATGGTGATTGTGGCAAGATTAATGGCATTGGCTGGGATGCTGATATAGGTGGAGATGGTGTTGGCGGCGGCGTTTACCGCAATCATAGTGCTGGAGTATCCGGCGATAATGATGGCGATGATCACCTTGCTGGTAAGGAAGAAGACATTCTCAAGCCCGCTCGGCAGAGCCACAGTGAGAATGCGCCGGGCGATGTTGCGGTCAAAGCGGATGACAAAGGGGCGGCTGAAGTGGATGGGTATATGGATGTCCCGCAGAAAAAAAACCACCATTGCTGCCCCAATGGCGCGGGAGACAATGGTGGACATTCCCGCCCCCTGCACATCCATGCGAAAAACGACAATAAACAAATAGTTCAGGGCGATTTTCGCCACATTCATCACCACGGATGTTGCCATGGACAGCTTGCTCAAGCCCTGGGCATACAAGAGGCCAATGCCGCCGTTGTAAAGCGCATAGGCTGGGTAGGACAAGGCGCATAGCAGGAAATACTGCCGGGCGTAGCCCATGATTTCGTGGTTTACCGCCGGATACACCAAGCCCAGGATGCCCTTGTTGAATATGATGGCAATGGCCCCGATGAAAAGCGAAATGGTTACCACCATGATGGCGGTCTGGTTGGCAGCGCCCTCAGCACCCAGGCGGTCCCGCTTGCCGATATACTGGGCCGCGATGATGGAGCCGCCGGCGCCCACCGCCATAAACACCTGCATGAGCAGGAGGTTTAGGTTATCCACCAGGGAAAAGGCGGACAGTGCGGATTCGCTGACACGGGAGAGAAGCATGGTGTCCACCAGCCCCACCAGCACGATCATGAACTGTTCAAATATCAGCGGAATCAGAAGCCTTCTGATTTGCTTGGAGGAGAAAAGATTAAGCTCAGACAATTTCGTTCAACCTCTCAAACACTATTACGGTGCGGCTTGTTCGGATCAGCTTGAGTGGATCCGTTCAAAGCTCATCACATTTTCCACTTGTGCGGTCTGGCAGAACATATCATAAGGCTGGCAAAGGGCAGCATGATAGCCAAGCGCGCCAAGCAGGGCTGCGTCCCGCGCCTGGCTTGCCGGGTGGCAGCTGATATAGATGATACGCCGGGGTTGGGCTTTGGCTATTGCCTTGAGCACATCAGAGTGGGCACCCTTGCGGGGCGGATCAAGGAAGACCACATCAGCGGCGAGGCCGGCTTCAAGCATTTGGGGGAGAAGGATTTCGGCTTCACCCAGGTGGAAAAAGGCATTGTCCGCATGGTTCCTCAGCGCGTTGCTCCGGGCGTTTTCCACCGACTCAATGGAAATCTCAATACCAATGGCGCGCTTGCACTGCCCTGCCGCCAGAAGCGTGATGGCCCCGGCACCGGAATACAAGTCCACCGCCGTGTCATCAGGCTGAAGATCAGCCCAAAGCAAGGCCCGTTCGTACATCCGCTGGCTGACTTTGCTGTTTACCTGGAAAAAAGACAGCGGCGACAGCTCAAAAGACAGCCCGCAGGCCCAGTCGACAAAGGACTTATCGCCATAAAGGCTTTGGCTGGTTTCACCCAGAATGACATTGTCACCCGTCGTTTGAAAGGTAAGGTGCAGAGAATGGAAGCGCGGTAAAGCATTCTGCAAACTTTTTATCAATTCCGGGGCATTGGGAAGGTGTTTTCCATTGATCGCCAAGGTGACCATGGCCTCATCCAGGGCATTCACCCGGGTAACTATATGGCGGATCAGGCCGCTGTTTTCCTCTTCATTGAAGGCTGCGATTCCCTGCTCCCGCATCCAGCCGGTCACAGCCCGTGTTGCGTCATCACAGGCCGGGTGGGCAATCAGGCAGGAGGTGATGGGTACCAGCCGATGGCTGCGCGGTGCATAGTAGCCGGCATATGGCTGTCCTCCGATTTCCTGCACCGGCAGGGCGGTTTTATTGCGATAGCGCCACGGTTCATCAAGGCCCACAGCCGGGGGCACCGGCATTTTGATTTTTCCAACTCGCTGCATAGCTTCCTGGATTTGTTTGGATTTGTGGACCAGCTGTCCTTGATAATCCAAGTGCTGAAGCGAGCAGCCTCCGCATCTGCCAAAATAGGAGCAAGGCGGTGCCACCCGATCTGGGCTGGGGGAGAGCACATCCAACAGCCTCCCAAATGCCAGTGATTTGGTGACCTTCTGTACCTGCGCCCTGACCGTCTCCCCAGGCAGGGCATAGGGGATAAAAAGAATCTGCCCCATTTCCCGGCAGATTCCCTCTCCCTGTGCTCCCAGGGTGTCAATCCGGCAGGTGATTTCCTGGTTCTTACGCAGCGGGCCGCCAGGGGATGTTTGCAGCACCATGGCTAAAAATCCTTCCCTTCAAAGCGGCGGCACAGCACATACTTGGAGATGGCGCTGCGGGAGGACCACCCGGCGGCCAGACTCAGGATTTCGGCCAGGTAGTCCGGGAATACCCGGTTGTACTTGACTTCCAGTATAACCTGGTCAGGGTTGGCGAGAGGGGAGATGGTGGGCAAGCGCGGGTTGAACAGGTCGTGAGAAAACAGCCCCGTTCGCAACTGCTTATCAAAGGTAATCCGGATATCCTCAGCCGGGTGCATATAGGCCTCCCGGATATAATCAACAATTACCGCGGGTTTCAGGAGGTTGATGCGCATTTCCCGAAACACCTCCCTCAGCAAGCCGGAGGAGGTATTCTCCAGCCCGCTTGGGTCGCCCGTTACCAGTTGCTCGCACAAATCGCGCGTGATGAGGGCCTGGCGTTTGGCGATGTAGCTGCCAAGCTTGCTCTTGCACTCCATACGGATGAAACTGTCGGACAGGTTATAGATGCGGATACGGTACTTATCCCTGTCACGGACACCTGCTACCTTATCCGCCAGGGCTTGGTCAAAGGCAGTATCGAAATAAAGCGAGCGGATGTGATACTCCGCGTTTTCGTCGGCATTTTCGTCTGGCGTCAGGAGGGCACCCAACAGCCGAGCCAGTATAAGATACTGGCTCTTGCTGATGTAATATTTCAGTTCGTGCCTGACTAGCGGGGCCATCTGCGTTAAATGGCGTTTTCGCCCTGGACGGTGACCAGGGTGGCGTCATAGACGCCGCGAATATCAAGCATATGGCTGACGATGTCTGCCCGCTGGCTTAAGCGCAGGTCTACCGTCATCTCAGCTCCGGCACGGGTGATGGTTTTGCTGCGCACCCGGTATGACTTAACGCCCCGGTGCAATTCAGCGTCAATTTCCTGTTCCACCGCCGGGTCATAATGGAGAACCAGCAGATAGTTTTCATTGGTACGCATCCGAACAAAGGAAAGGCCGATCATGATTGCGCTGATCAGCGCTACCACAATCAGTGAAATTATATAGGAACGTGTGCCGATGAGGATGCCCATGGTGATAGTCCAGAACATATAGGCAGTGTCGATGGGATCTTTTACCGCGGTTCTGAAGCGCACGATGGACAGGGCACCCACCATGCCCATGGACAACGCTACATTTGAGCCAATTGCCATAACCACAGGGGATGTGACCAGGGTCAGCAGAATCAGCGTGGTTGAAAAAGACGGGTTGTACAGCACTCCCCGGTAGGTTTTCCGGTATACCAGGGAAATGATAATACCCGCGATAAGCGCGAAGAAAAGCACCTGGGCCACATCAAATGGTGTGAAACGGGCAAACTGCTCGCTCCACCAGTTGCTGAGCACGATGTCTGTTTTGGATGTGAGTTGCGTATCCGCCACCGTCGCGAGCATTGCCATTTACTTGCCTCCATGATTTCCTCAGATTCCAATACCGTATTATACATTAAAGGGCGGGAATAGCAAGCCGAGGCATGGCGATTTAAGGGGACATTCCCTATCGGGCATTCGCTGGGGATTGACATAAAACCAGACGCTTGCTATACTGTGCAAGCGTTTCGCGGCGGCTGCGAAGCCTTGGAGAGATGGCCGAGCGGTTGATGGCGCTAGTCTTGAAAACTAGTGATGCTGAAAGGCACCGGGGGTTCGAATCCCTCTCTCTCCGCCACCTTGCCCCAATCGAGGAGAAGTACCCAAGTGGCCGAAGGGGCTCCCCTGCTAAGGGAGTAGACGGGTTACACCGTGCGAGAGTTCAAATCTCTCCTTCTCCGCCAAGTCCCAGAAGATTCATCGCTTCTGGGATTTTCCTTTTTTTATGCGAAATGTTGCGGATAGGTCCGGAGAAGAAGATAATCCGGTTGATTCAAAGTGGCATTTGTGCTTATATTGTTGGCATGAGAAAAACGAAGGATCCGGTTGCGTTTCTACTGCTCCTGATGGTTCTGACGCTGGCATGGCCAATCATGTATGCTCAGTCGGCAGCAGGATCGTTTGAGATTCACTTCCTGGATGTGGGAAAGGCAGACGCTTTCATTGTCATCAGCGGAGATCAGGTACTGATGATTGATGGCGGAAACCCCAAAGACAGTGATTTCATCTATGCTTACCTGAAGGACACATTGGCCATAGATCACATAGACTATATGGTGAGTACCCATCCCCACAAGGATCATGTGGGCGGATTATCCGGTGCGCTCAACGCCGCCACAGTCGGACAGGTCTTTACGCCCGTGGTGGAATATGACAAGAAGCCATTCAATTCCTTCCTGAAATATATCAACGAATACGAAAAGGAGCTTCAGATCCCAAACCCTGGCGATACTTATCCTTTGGGTGAGGCGACTTTCCAGTTCCTAACCCCTCTCAGGGATGATTATCAGGAGGTGAATGATCTCTCCCTGGTAATTCGGATTGTGTATGGGAATACTTCCTTTCTATTCATGGGAGATGCGGAGTTGAGCGCCGAGGCGGACCTTATCATGGCAAGCCACGCCAAACGGTTTGACCTTAAGTCAACGCTCCTGAAGATTGGCCACCATGGGGGCGATACGTCCACCTCCTTTGCTCTTCTTCAGGAAGTCCAGCCGCGCTACGCGGTGCTGACCGTCGATGGGGATAAAGACGATGGGCTCCCCTCTCCATATACTATGAAGCGGCTTGACACGGCGGGCGTAAAAGTCTTCAGAAGCGATGTGCACGGACACATTGTTTGCTATAGCGATGGAGAAACTCTCAGGTTTGTAGCACAGAAGAGCGTTCCAGGGGGCGGCTGATGCGGGGGAAATCACAGTTGTAACTTCCCGCATGGGGAAGTCAGCGGAAGTTTGCGGGCGCGGGGTGGTGCGGATGCCCGAACAGATTGGAAATGGGGGAGCGGCCGCCTGGCTATGGTGGAAAGTGCGCTTATGGATATGCCTAGGGCAGGCCAAAAAGGTGTGAAAACCCATAGAAAAACCGGCGAAAGCCGGTGATGTTTATCATGCCCGTTGCTTAGTCTGACAATTCGGACTCCAGAATTTCGCTCTGGTCTTTGAGCATAGACTGAAAGCGGCGCTTGAACTTCTGGGCTTCTTCCTTAAGGGTTTCGATTTCTTCCTGGAGTTTAACTTTCTGGGCATCCAGGTCTTCCAGCTCGGGGTCAGGAACGATGTCCTCCGCTTCCTTGACGATATCTTCAGCGCGCTTCCTAGCCTCAGCCAGGGTTTCATCGCATGCTTTCTGAGTCTTTTCAAGCAGCAGTTTGGCTGCTTCCAGATCGCTGGGGAGTTCTGATTCTCCGGGGCCTACGGGGGACAGGGGAGTGACTGGAGGCGCAGCCGTCGGCATAAAGGGCGCGGGAGATTGCTGCACCTGCTTCAACTGATCGCGCAATTGCTGGATGGTTTGGCCCATGCTCTCCATTTCATCGCAAATTGCATCCAGGAACTCATCCACTTCCAGCGGGTCATAACCGCGTACCTTGGTTTTAAATTCCTTTTCTTCGATCATCGTAACCGTGATAGCCATGATCAATCTCCCTTCAATACGTGGTTTTTACTGCGCGTAGCGGTCTTCTGCGAAGGCCGTGTCATAGTTTTCCAGGGGTTGTGTATATGCGGAGCCCTGCTGGTTATAAACAGGGGGCGCGTAAGCACCGGCCTGATACCGTTGGGGCTGGGGAGCTTGCTGGTCCTGGGGCATGGCATAGGCAGGCTGCTGACCCTGGTGCGGATAGCCCTGGGCTGCCGCACCAGACGCCGGGTGTGGCCTGGGCTGGGCATTAGCACTGGCGGTAATCGGATCGGTATAGACCATCATGCCGCTGGGAGCCAGGATATAGAACCCGACCTTCAGGGACAATCTGGTCATGGTTCCTCCCAATGCGAAACACGCGCCGTTGAGCATATCCACATAACGGCGGACTTCTGCCTTGTCCACCAACTGGTCCATCACCACCAAAGTGCATTGCCCCTTTCGCAGGCAGGTCATGGCCTGTCGGCAGCCGTTGATGTTGGTAATGTTGACCACATAGGCATCCACCTGCCGGAGTTCCGGGGTTTCGGGCATGGATGCGCCGGGGAAGGGAACCACATTGTTATCCTGGGATGGCTCGGGGGCTTGTTGGTGCTGTGCGGCACGGCGGTTGCGCCCGGGAACTTCCGGTGCCTGCTGCTGCAGCTGGGCGTGCTGGGGTGAGGTATAACCGCGTGCCTGCTGCTGCTGCGGGGCGACAAACTGCTGGGGCTGCTGATAGGCCGCCTGGGGTGCTGGCTGCTGGTAATTGGGCTTGTACGTGTTTTGGTAGGGTTGCTGCCAGGTAGGCTGCTGCGGGACCTGTGCATGGGGCTGCTGCCAGGGAGCGTGAGGGGTTTGGTAACCCTGCTGGCGGGGCTCCGCCTGCTCAGGATACTCTTGGTAGTTTGAAACATAAGCGCTTTGCTGTTGGTATGCGTTGGGATAAACGCCTTGCTGGGGACCCTGCTCATAGCCTTGAATGGCTTGCCGGTCTTCCCGCTCTGCCGTTCCATAAAAGAAGCTATTGTCCCTGCTGAAAACGGATTTAACCCGATCCGTCGCACGGTCCAATACGCCGCGAAAATCCATCCAGTATCCTCCCTGTGCCTGATGCCAGGCGCAAACCGTTGAATCGTAGTACAAGTTTTGCCCATTATAGCGAAATATGTCTGCCTGCGCAAGCGCA
>JAAYJP010000199.1 GCA_012522875.1 Clostridiales bacterium
AATGAGGACTTCAAAGGCGGGGTCGTGCCCAACTTTGAAGGGGATCCAGCAACCGATTCTCAGTAAGGGAGCCAAATTATAACCGGGCGGGGAAGGCGGTGCAGCAGCGCTGCCTTCCTCTTTTCAATTGACACACAGGGTCAGCTGGCATATAATTCGAGCAGGGCGCTGATGGGATTAATCAGTGGCAAGCGCAAAGAGAAGGAAGCCCAGGCTGCGAGCTTCCTGCGCTGAAACCTGAAGGACGACCCGGAGCCACCTGAATATCAGGCGTTTTCCGCGTTAAGGAGATTGAGAGGCGCTTTTATTGGCGCAAGCAGGGTGGCAACGCGAAGAAATTCGTCCCGCATGATTGGCAGGGACGCTTTTTATTAGGAGGGACTATGGCCATACAAAGCCCAAAAGGCACCAAGGATATGCTGCCCCAAGACAGCTCGGCCTGGCAGTGGATCGAACAGACCATGCGCCAGGAGGCAGCATTGGCAGGCTATCTCGAGATTCGCACACCGGTGTTTGAGCATACGGAGTTGTTCGAGCGGGGCGTGGGGGACACGACAGATATTGTGCAGAAAGAAATGTACACTTTTCTGGACAAAGGTGGGCGATCAATAACCCTAAAGCCTGAAGGCACTGCAGGCACCGTGCGGGCGTTTGTGCAGGGAAAGCTTTATGCGGGGCCGTTGCCGGTCAAGTTGTATTATCTCAATTCTCCGATTTTTCGCTATGAGAATCCACAGTCGGGACGCCTCAGGGAGCACCATCAATTCGGAATGGAGTGTTTTGGCTCTAGGGAACCCACGGCCGATGCGGAGTTGATTACCACCATTTTACATATTTTGGGCAGGCTTCGGTTGCGTGATCTCGGGGTGAATATCAACTCCATCGGTTGTCCGGCCTGCCGTCCTGGTTACCACCAGGCGCTTAAGGCTTTTCTTCGGGCACGCCTTGATCAGCTCTGTCCGGTATGTAAGGAGCGGTTTGAAAAAAATCCCTTGCGGGTGTTGGACTGCAAGGAAGCGCGGTGCGTAAGCGCTACTCAGGAAGCACCTGAAATGCCGGATTACCTATGCCAGGAGTGCGAAGAGCACTTCGCCACCCTAAAAGCGCTGTTGACGGCGCAGAGTACGCCTTATCAGGTGAATCCGCGGATCGTACGGGGACTTGATTACTATACGAAGACGGTCTTTGAAATCACGATGCGTACCAGCCGGGGCGACCTGGCATTGTGTGGTGGCGGACGTTACGACGGGCTGGTTGAAGAGATCGGGGGACCCGTAACGCCGGGAGTTGGCTTTGGAATAGGGACAGAGCGCATCCTGATGGAGCTTGCCAGCCAGGGTATTGGAACACCGTCCCCCTCCACAACCGATGTTTTTGTGGCCCATCTTGGTGATGAAGCACTGCTACCAGCCTTTCTGCTGACGCAGCAACTGCGCAGGCAGGGGCTAAAGTCGGACAGTGATCATAACAGGCGCAGCCTGAAAGCCCAACTGCGTTTCGCGGATAAGTTGGGCGTGATACTCCTGGTGATCGTGGGTGGCGAGGAGTTGGCCCGCGGCAAGGTGAAAATCAAGGATATGTGCACAGGGGCAGAGACAGAGGTTGAGGGAGGCCAGGCGGTGGGGTATATTCAGCAGAAGCTGTCAGAGAAAAGGGAGGAAGAGAAGCATGGCTGAGTTTCTTGGAGGGTGGCGGCGTACCATGCGCTGCGCTGAGGTTACTGAGCAGGATTTAGGACGGGAGCTCACATTGATGGGCTGGGTGCAGCGTGCCCGGGATATGGGAGGAATCGTTTTTGTGTGGCTCCGGGACCGCTCTGGCATTATTCAGGTGGTATTTGACGCCAACAAGCTGGATCAGGAAACTTACCATCTTGGCGAAGTTTTGCGGGGAGAATATGTGCTGGCTGTACGGGGGGAACTGGCGCCGCGTTCGCCGGAAGCCGTCAATGAGAACCTGTATACCGGGCGTTGGGAATTGATGGTAAAAGAAGCCAAAATTCTGAACAGAGCCCAGACACCGCCTATCTATATCGAAGATGGCAAGAATGAAAATGAGGCAGTGCGCCTGAAGTACCGTTACCTGGATTTGCGCCGCCCCAGTATGCAGCAGATGCTTCAGCTTCGCTCCCGGACCGTGGATACAATCAGGCGCCATATGGCTTCTGAAGGTTTTATCGAGGTGGAGACCCCTATTCTGACCAAATCCACGCCGGAGGGCGCCCGGGATTTCCTGGTGCCCAGCCGTCTGCATCCAGGGGATTTCTATGCGCTTCCCCAGAGTCCGCAGATTTATAAACAGCTTCTGATGGTAGGAGGTGTGGATCGTTATTTTCAGATTGCCCGTTGCTTCAGGGATGAGGACAGCCGGGCTGACAGGCAACCGGAATTTTCCCAGCTGGACCTGGAGATGTCATTTGTGGAGCCCGGGGATGTTCAGCATGTGGTTGAGGGTGCTTTCGCTGATGTATTCCAGGGAATAAAAGGCATAGACATTCCGCTTCCGCTTAAAAGGATGACATGGCATGATGCCTTGGAAACCTACGGCAGTGACAAACCGGATACGCGTTTTGGGCTTGAGATCAAAACCGTTACTGGTTGGGCTGAAGGCTGCGGTTTTTCCGTTTTTGAGTCGGCTGCCCGGGAAGGGCATATTGTCTGCGGTTTGACCGCAACCGGCGGCGCACGCTTTTCGCGCAAAGAGATGGACACGCTGGCAGAGTTTGCAAAGGGTTATCATGTAAAGGGTCTGGCGTGGATGGTTCGGCAGGAGGACGGGAGCTTACGCTCCAGCTTTGCCAAATTCCTCAGTGAAGAAAAACTGGCTGAACTGGAGGAACTCATGCTCATCAAACCAGGTGATGCTGCATTTTTTATTGCTGATAGCCGCCTGACGGCTCTCACCGCTCTGGGGCAGTTGCGCAACCGCCTTGGAGAACAACTGGGGTTGATTGACCATAATCGATTTGACCTGCTATGGATAACGGAGTTCCCGCTCCTTGAGTGGAAGGAGGAGGAGGGCCGTTATACGGCGGCTCACCACCCCTTTACCATGCCCATGGAAGAAGACTATCAGTGGTTGGAAACGGATCCTGGCCGCGTGCGCGCCAAAGCTTACGACCTGGTGCTGAATGGTATAGAAATGGGCTCAGGCTCAATACGCATTCATGCGCGGGATCTCCAGGAAAAAATGTTCAGCCTCCTGGGCTTCACGCAGGAGGAAGCGCGGGAGCGCTTTGGTTTTCTGCTGGACGCCTTCGAGTTCGGTACACCGCCTCACGGCGGCTTTGCCTTTGGCATAGACCGTCTGATCATGAAACTGATGGATGCGGAGAGCCTTCGTGATGTGTTGGCTTTCCCCAAAGCGCAAAACGCTTCCTGTCTGATGATGGAGACCCCCGCACCCGTTTCTGATGATCAGTTGAAGATGCTCCACATAGCTGTGGATACCGGGGAACGATTGTAAACTCTGACAAACTCTGATATACTGACGGTGATTCCTCAAGGAGGTACAGAATATGCCGCAACCAAAGGACAATTTGCCAGTAAACGCGGAAGTTCCGGCCGCCGATGGTGGTACCATAACTTACGCCAATGAAGTCATTGCCATCATCTCCGGCATCGCGGCCAATGAGGTGGAGGGCATTGCCGGTATGGTCACTTCCGGAGGGCTGGGGGAAATCATCAGCAAAAACCGCAACATCACCCGGGGTGTGAAGGTGGAGGTGGGTACGGAGGAGGTCAGCGTTGATCTTTATACTATTGTGGAGTACGGTCAGCCCATCCAGAAGGTAGCCACCGAGGTTCAGGAGAATGTACGGAAATCCATTGAATCCATGACAGGCCTGCATGTGGTTCGCGTGGATGTGCATGTGCAGGGTGTTAGCTTTGAAAAGGAGAAGCGGGATATCCAAAATCGCCTCGAGGCTGCCAAAATCCCTGCCCTGGATGGACCGGAGACCGACAGGAAGGCCAAAAAGGAAAAAAAGCAGGAAAAAGCTCCGCCCAGTGAAGAAAAGGAGCAAACTCCTGTTGAAGTGCGCGAGAACCCAACAGCACCCCTTGAAATTTCTGATGAAACAGCGGATGCTCCTGAAGCTGGCACAACCGAGGGGGTGCAGGCTGATAAGGCACCCGAAGAAAAAAAGCCAGAGCCCGTTGATGAAAAGCCCGAGTCGAAGCAGGCGCCGGTCAAGCGGCGCAAAGCCTGAACAAAGGGTAGGGAATGCTATGAAATTAAAAGTTTGGCACCGCATCACCCTGTTTGGCGGCGCGATGCTGTGCTTGGCAGTAGGGGTCGTGCTTATTGTCGCCGGCCTTCAGTTCAATGAAATCCCGATTCGTCAGGAATCTGAGGGATTTTTTACCATCAACCGCCTGATTATCTTGCTGATGGGCCTTGTGGCGATTCTGTTTGCCCTGTTTACGCTCTCCCTTCCCAGCCGGATGAAAACGGGAAAAAGCAATTTTGTGCTGCAGAAAACCGGCTCCGGCGAAATGCGCATAAGCGTTCAGGCCATAGAAAGCATTGTGAACAAAAGCGTTTCCGAGTACAATGAAATCAAGCTTCGCGACTTGGCCGTTCAGTCCGTCCGGGATGGCGTGGTCATCAGCATGAAAGTCGACCTGCCCAATAATGTCAACATCCCTTTGGCCGTAGAAGCGATGCAGAAGCATATTTCCAAGCGGGTACAGGTGACCACAGGCATTGATGTTAAGGAAGTCCGTATAATGGTGGAAAGCACTGATACCATTGTGGGCGATTCGCCCTTTGCAGTGAAACAGGAGGAATTTGCCTTGCCGCCCAAACCGGATCCTGAAGAACCCGAAAAAGAGGAAACTAGCCATGCATGACTTACAGGAGAGGCTTAACGCCCTGATCAAACCCGGCACCACTGGTGGGAAGGTTTTTTATGGCACCGCATTTTTCATTGTTGCATTGATGTTTGTGTGCCTGGGCTTTTGGAAGACGATGTTGGTGCTTGTATTAACAGCCCTGGGTGTGCTGATTGGCTCTGCCGACACCCTGGGAAAAGCTGTGGCAAAGGTTGTGGACCGCATTATTCCACCCAAAAACCAAAAGGTGGTATATACCGCTGAGGACATGGAAAAGGTGAAGAATGCCACCCGTCCCCGCCAACAGACAACCGCGCAGGGGGCCGCTCCAGGAGAAAATTTGCCCGAACAGGATAATAAATCCTGATATGGCCAGGCATGCGGCGCGTAGGGTAGCGATGCAGATGATTTACTCCCGCCTGGCGGGAGGCGAACCGGGCGGGAGCGTACTGGCTGAGGCCGAGGACTACCACAATATCGGCGAGGACGAAGTTTATCTCGACAAGGCTGTTAAGGGGACGGGGGAACGAATGCCGGAATATGACATTATTATCTCCCGCCTGAGTCCAAAGCGTGCTTTGGAACGCATCCCTCTTGTTGACCGGGCGATCCTGCACCTTGCGATGCACGAATTGGACACCAAGGATGCCACACAGGAAGTGATCATCAATGAAGCGGTTGAACTCGCCAAACGCTTCGGTGATGAAACGGACAGCCGTTTTATTAACGGTGTGCTGGGTTCATTAATCCGGGAGAGGCAGTGATTCCAGGAGCCGTTCTGGGTATTGATACCAGTTGTTATACCACCTCCTGCGCGCTGGTATCCCTGGACAGGAAGGTTTTGGCAAGTATCCGGCTTCCTCTGGAAGTGGCCGTGGGAGAGAGAGGGCTTCGCCAAAGCGAGGCCGTTTTTCAGCATGTGCGACAACTGCCAAGGGCTGTCGAGGAAGCGCTTGATAGCGCCTTAAGGCCAAGGGTTTTGGCGGTTTGCGCCACAGAAACCCCCACCCAGCGGACGGGGTCATATATGCCGGTGTTTGCCGCAGGCCTGTCATTTGCCAGGGTCATCGCCCAGGTGCTGGGTGTCCCTTGCTTTTCCACCAGCCATCAGCAGGGGCATTTTGCCTCCGCGCAAATAGGGACAACAGGCCTGCCCCCTATACATCTTGGAATACATTTGTCCGGTGGCACAACAGAAGTTCTCCTTGTACAACAGAACGGTCTGCGATTGCTTCTTGGCACCAGCGATATCAGCGCAGGGCAGTTGATTGACCGGGTGGGAGTAGCGCTGGGTCTATCCTTTCCAGCAGGGCCTGCATTGGAGAAACTTGCCGAGCTGGTGCGCAGCGTTCAGGGGCGATACCCTGCGATCGTAAGAGAAAGAGCTTGCAGCTTTTCCGGAGCGGAAGCAATGGCGCTGCGGGATATATCCAAAGGCTTGCCAGCCAATATCATCGCGGCGGAGGTTTTTGATTGTGTCTGCCGGACGGTGCTTAAGATGGCCTTGGTCGCAGAAGAAGCCACCGGTACGGATGCTTTGCTTGTCACAGGCGGCGTGGCTTCTTCTGCACTATTCAGGCGCTTTATGGAAACCAGGGCCTCCAAGCGCCGTATGCTTCTGAAGTTATATTTTGGACAGGCACAATTTTCCGGAGATAACGCTGCTGGGGTAGCGGCGATAGGCGTGGAAAAGTTAAGCGAAATACAGGAGGTATAGGATGGCAATTATTCTCAGCGGCAAGGAAATCTCTGATCGACTCACTGCAGAACAGAAGGAACGCGTCAAGGAACTCAAAGCCCAGGGCATCCAACCGGGCTTGGCTGTAGTGCTGGTGGGGGAGGATCCTGCCAGCCAGATCTATGTGCGCAATAAAGGCATCGCCTGTGAAACCATTGGCATTTATTCGGAGACCATCCGGCTTCCTGGGGATACAACACAGGGGCAACTGGAGGATACAATCCAGAAGCTCAACAAAGACAATAAAATCTCCGGCATCCTGGTTCAGCTGCCTCTGCCCAAGCACCTTAATGAAGATGCTGCCTTGGCCTGTATTCTCCCGGAGAAGGATGTGGATGGCTTTCACCTGATTAACGCCGGCAGGCTTTTTTCCGGACAGGAATCGGTCATTCCCTGTACACCTAAAGGCATCCTCTACATGCTCAAGGAGGCTGGAATTTCGCTGGCGGGGAAAGAAGCAGTCATCGTCGGCCGTTCGAACATCGTTGGGAAACCAGCCGCTATGCTGCTGATGAGGGAGCACTGCACAGTGACTGTTTGCCACTCCCGCACAAAAGACCTTGCGGAACATACCCGCCGTGCGGACATCCTGGTAGCGGCGATTGGCAAGCCCCGGTTCATCACCGCGGACATGGTAAAGCCGGGTGCGGCGGTGATGGATGTAGGCATCAACCGGGTGGAGGGCAAGGTGGTTGGGGATGTGGACTTTGAGCCTGTTTCCCGGGTGGCTGGCTTTATCACGCCCGTTCCCGGCGGTATCGGCAAAATGACCATCAGCATGCTGATGGAAAACACCCTGGAGGCGGCATGCAGGCAAGGGCGCTGAGTGTCACCGATCTCAACGAGTATGTGCGCCGATCCCTGGCGGCGGATCCAATGCTGCAGGATCTGACCTTAAGGGGTGAAATCAGCAATTTCAAGCGCCAAACCTCAGGGCATCTGTACTTTTCACTGAAGGACGAGAACAGCCGCGTCGCCTGTGTGATGTTTCGCCAATATGCACAAATGCTGCGATTCCACCCCCAGGATGGAATGATGGTACTGCTCTCAGGCTCTGTGGGCCTCTACACTGCTTCAGGTAATTACCAGTTCTATGGCCAGGCCATGCAAAAAGACGGGGTTGGCGTGTTGTTCGAAAGGTTTCTGGCGCTAAAAGACAAACTGCAAAAGGAGGGGTTGTTTGATGCGGCGCGAAAAAAGCCATTGCCCCTTCTGCCCCGGGCAGTGGGCGTTGTAACCAGTTCCACGGGAGCCGTCATCAGCGACATTCTGACAGTAGTCCGCAGGCGCTTTGACAACATGCCTGTCATCCTGCGCCCTTCGCTTGTTCAGGGGGAGGGCGCGGCGGATGATCTGAGAACGGGGCTTCTTGAAATTGCGGCGCAGGATTGTGTGGATGTTATTATCATCGGCCGTGGTGGTGGTTCTCTTGAAGACCTGTGGGCGTTTAACGATGAGGCATTGGTGCGTGCCATTGCTGGCTGCGAAAAACCTGTCATTTCCGCAGTGGGTCATGAAACGGATGTGACGCTGGCCGACTTCGCCTCTGATATGCGGGCGCCTACACCCTCAGCGGCGGCAGAACTGGCAGTGCCTCTCAAAAAAGACCTTAATGAGCGGGTAGGTGCTGCCTTGAAGTCACTGTATATTAACCTCCAGCAACAGGCGGGGCAAAAAGCTTCACTAATGAACGAAGTGATTGGCCGGCTGCAAAACTGCAATCCAGCGCAGCGTATCCATCTTGCAATGTCGCAACATGGCGCACTGAACAGCCGTCTTGGCGCGGCGGCCACGATGGGAGTTCAGCGGATTTCAGCTGCCGCGGATTCTGTGCTGTCACGGCTAAAATACGCAGGGCCTACCCTGACCCTGGAACGCGGGTATACTATCGCGCTCTCCGGCGGCCATCCTGTAATCCGGGCAAAAGACGCGCCTGAGGAAATGTCTCTTGTTTTCCTGGACGGCAGGGTACTGGTAAAAAAACTCAAGGCAACGATTTATGAGAAAGAGCGGCAGATATGAGTGAATACAAGAATACAGCTAATTTCGAGGACAAACTGGAGGCTTTGGAAGCGCTGGTGGCACAGATGGAGGAAGGTAAGCTTAGCCTGGATGAGTTGCTGGCTACCTATGAGAAGGGTGTTAAGTTGGCCGATAGCCTGAAGCTGGATTTGGAACGTGCCCAGGCCAAATTGAGCGAACTGAAGCAGGGATCAGTCAAGCCGGTTGATGAAGCATGAACGCATACAGCCAACGCTATGAAGATTATGTGAGGCTTATTGAGCAAGGGCTTAATAATAGCATGAATATTCTGGCCGGAGAAAACATCTCCTATGACAAACCGCTGGTGGACGCTATGCGTTACAGCCTCCTGTCGGGTGGTAAGCGCCTTCGGCCTGTATTGCTTCTGGGCGCCTATGCCACTTTCCGGGGGGATGTGGAAACTGCGTTGCCCTTTGCTGCAGGGATAGAAATGATTCATACGTATTCCCTGATCCATGATGATTTGCCCTGTATGGATGATGATGCGCTCAGGCGTGGAAAGCCCACCAACCACATCGTGTTTGGAGAGGCCATGGCCCTTTTGGCCGGAGACGCCCTGCTAAACCTGGCATTTGAGGTGATGAGTGCGTGTGTGCATCCTTATACACTGAGAGTCGTTAATGCAATCGCCAGTCGCAGCGGTTGCCGGGGGATGATTGCAGGGCAGACAGCAGACATGGTGCTAAGCCACCAAGTTCCGGATAAAAATAAAGCACGGTACATCCATCTTCACAAAACCGCCGACCTAATTACCGCCGCTGTCCAAGGAGGGCTGTTGCTGTCTGGAGCGCCGCAAAAAACGCTTGACGCAGGCGAACGATATGGAAGGCACCTGGGCGTTGCTTTTCAGATTGTGGATGATTTGCTGGACCTTCGGGGAGATGTAAGAAAACTGGGCAAGGAGGTTCATAAGGACCAGATGTCTGGGAAAATCACCTGGCCGGCGTTGGCGGGTGAGGCCCAATCGGAAGCCGATGCAGAAACAGAAATCAACCTGGCTGTTCAGGCCGCCGAGGAAATAGAAGGACCTGCGGGTTTCCTGGGTGAACTTGCACGGCACACATTAAAGCGTGTACAATAAGAAAACTTATGATTTCGGGAGGGTATCAAGTGGCTGATTTGTTGGGCAATGGTATTCTCGTGTGTGGTATTACGGCCTGGCTGGCAGCTCAGGTGATCAAGCTCCTGATCTACTGGCGGGTGAACCGCAAGTTCAGCATCAGAAAGCTGTTCTCCAATGGCGGCATGCCAAGTGCCCATACCGCTTTTGTTGTGGCTATCACCATTATGGTGGCTTTTCGGGAGGGCCTGGGATCAACAGCTTTTGCCTTGTCCCTGGGGTTTACCGCTATTGTCATCAATGACGCTGTGGGCGTACGGTATGAAACCGGCAAGCAGGGTAAGCTGATCAACAAAATTATCCAGCAGGTACTGGTGGAAGGTAAACCCTTGACGGATGACACCCTAAAAGAGCTGGTGGGGCACACTCCAACTGAAGCATTTTTTGGCGGAGTCATCGGCACCCTGATGCCGCTGTTTTTCAGGTAGAAAGGAGAAAAGATGAACGATCATTTTCAGGAAGAGGTCGTTACGCGGCGTAATAGAACGGGCGAAACCCTGATCTATGTGCTGGCGAATATCATCATGGTCCTTGCCGGGATCTATGCCATTTTCATGATCAACCTTCTGATTTCTGTTATCTCCAACAACGGCTTTTCGCCCCAAATGATCATTGAAATTTTGCTGGTAATCCTGATGGCCGCTATCGCCGTGGTGTTGTTTCTCTATAGGGACCGAATCAGGACCGAGTATGAGTATACCTTCACCAATGGCATTATGGATTTTGCCCAGGTGTTCAATAACAGGAAGCGCAAAGCTTTGGGCAGCATGAATGTGCGGAATATCGAAGCCTGCGGCATGGTGTCTTCCGGCGCTTTCCATCGCTATCTGTCCCTGCCTGACCTGAAGAAGAGGAACTGGTTTTTGAACCGCGATTCTGAGCTGTTCTTCTTCTATTTCACCAAGGATGGGACAAAGTCGCTGATGATTCTGGAGCCAAGCGAGGAGATGATCTCGCTGATTAAGAGATATGTGGGAGCGGGGAAATTCCAAACCAATTGAGCGATTACACGGTTTATCTTGACAACGCCGCCACAACAAAGCCCGCGCAGGCGGTGATTGACGCTGTTGCGATCAGCCTGCGAGATGGTTTTTATAACCCTTCCGCCATTTATAAGCCTGCCGTGGCTGCAGCGAAGGAAATTGAAAACTGCCGGATGCTTATTATGGACAGTCTCCAGGCGGAACAGGTTGTGTTCACCTCAGGGGGAACCGAAGCCAACAACCTGGGTATCCTGGGGCGCTTAAGCAACTCGCGTCAGGGCGGTAGGGTATTATATTCTCTCCTGGAACACCCGAGCGTAAAATCGGCTTGTCAGGTGGTTCCGGAAGGTTTTGAAGCAATCGGCATCCCGATAGACCCGAGCGGGCGGGTGGATCTTCATGCACTTGATGATTTGTTGACGCCTGACATCCGAATGGTCTGCGTCATGCAGGTGAATAATGAGACCGGAGCCCTCCAGCCGCTGGATGAAGTAGCTCAGGCAATCAAAGAGAAGGCCCCCGGCGTATGGCTTCATGTGGACGGCGTTCAGGGCTATCTGCGGCATCCAATTCGCCTTAAGGATGCGGGCATTGACTCTTATGCTTTCTCCGGCCATAAAATTCACGGGCCCAAAGGCGTCGGGGCGCTGGCTTTGGGAAGAAAGAACAGTCTGAAACCTTGTTTGTTTGGTGGTGGGCAGGAATCCGGGCTGCGATCCGGCACTGAGAACACGCCTGGAATTGCGGGGCTTATGGCGGCCGTGCGTGACTTTCCCCGGGAACACGTGATGCGGCGGCTAAAGATACACCTGTATGAACGGTTGAAAACCGCAATCCCCGCGCTTATTGTCAACGGCCCGGACCCTCAGAGCGCTTATGCCTGCGACCACATCATTAACCTCTCTTTTCCACCTGTGCGGGCCGAGACCATGCTGCACTCCTTGGAGGCAAAGGGCGTCTATGTGAGTCACGGCTCTGCCTGCTCTTCCCGCAAAAGCCGTCATAGCGATACCCTTAAAGCCATGGGGGTGAGCCAGGCGGCGCTGGAGGGAGCAATACGTTTCAGCCTCTCACCCCTTACCACTGCTGATGAGATAGAAGTTGCGGTACGTGCCACCCTAGAGTCCTTTGAGGCCCTCAAGGCATTCACCCGCAGATAGAAGGACATCCATGACAGAACTTCTGCTGGTAAAGTATGCGGAAATCCATCTGAAAGGCCTGAACCGGCCTTATTTTCAGAAATTGCTTTTAAAGCGAATCAAGGAAACCGTGCGCCCTTTCGCCCTCAATGTTGAGTTTTTTGACAGTCGAATTTTCATCAGAGGGGTACAGGATATTGAAGCTGTCATAGAACGGGTACGCAAGGTATTTGGTGTGCATGCGGTTTGTGCTGCGGTGGAAATGAATAAAGCGGATTTTGGTGCTATCTGCACTGCGGCAGCTGGCATGATGACGGGATTGGCCGGCACATTCAAGGTACGCGCCCGGCGGGCGGACAAACGCTATTTCATTGATTCGCCAGAAATAAATACCAGAATTGGTGCTGTTATTTTAGAGAAAAATCCTGCCCTAGTGGTGGATGTACATCAGCCTGAGCATGTGATCAATGTGGAAATCAGGGATCAGGCACTGCTGTATACCCGGGAAGTGCCAGGGGTTGGTGGATTGCCCTCCGGGTCAAGCGGCAAGGCTATGCTAATGCTTTCAGGCGGCATAGATTCACCTGTGGCAGGCTACATGATTGCCAAGCGGGGAGTTGTCCTAAACGCGGTTCATTTCTTTTCATTCCCTTATACCGGGGAATTGGCGCGGGAGAAGGTGCTGTCCCTGGCACGTGCTTTATCAGAATACTGCGGTGTGATCAAAACTTATATCGTGTCATTCACCAAACTTCAGGAGGCCATTCATGTCCACTGCCCGCCAGAGTACAGCACCCTGGTGATGCGCAGGCTCATGGTGCGCATCACGGATTTTCTGGCGGAGAGGGAGAAAGCAACGGCGCTGATTACCGGGGAAAGCATTGGCCAGGTGGCAAGCCAGACCATGGAAGCCCTGGCCGTAACAGATCGGATGGCGTCCCGGCCCGTGTTCAGGCCTTTGATTGGTTTTGACAAGATAGAAATTATTCGGCTGGCAGAGAAAATAGGCACCTATGAAACATCGAGCCTTCCTTACGAGGATTGCTGTACCGTTTTTACACCCCGCCATCCGGTCACACGTCCCAAGCTATCAAAGGTTCTGGAGGCGGAAGCTGCCATACCAGAGTTGGATGCGATGGTTGCGGTTGCAGTAGAAACGGCGGAACTCCTTTACATCGGACCTGATAAAGAGGAGGACGCTCTGTCAGGTGAAACTGCTTGACAAGGCGCTGAAATCATGTATAATCCTCCTGTCAAGTGATTTGGCTTGACAGGAGGTCGCGTTGACTGCGGATGGACTAAGCAAAAGAGTGGCTTATGGAGCCCTGGTGGATTTTTATGGCGCGCTGCTCACCAGCAAACAGCGCGAGTTGCTAGCCATGTATTGCGATGAGGATCTGTCGCTGAGCGAAATCTCCGAGCGCATGAATATTTCCCGCCAGGCGGTGAGCGAGCATCTCAACCGCTCCTATGCACGGCTGGACACGCTGGAAGCACAGCTTAACTTGTTTGAGCGCTTCCGGGAGATGAAAACCTCGGTGAATGCCTGCCTTGATCACCTGTCACTTGTGAGCGCCACAGAGAATACTCAGTATCATTTGAATCAGGCGCGGAATATCCTGCGCCGGCACATGAATGAGGAGGAAGCCTGAGCATGGCTTTTGAAAGCTTATCGGACAAACTGCAAATTGCGTTTAAGAAGTTAACCGGCAGGGGCAAACTGAATGAGCCCAATATCAAGGAGGCCATGCGGGAGGTGCGCATGGCACTGCTTGAAGCTGATGTCAACTACCTGGTGGTTAAGGATTTCATCAGGACCGTTACCGAACGGGCGGTGGGCACAGAAATACTGTCCTCCCTGAATGCAGGGCAGCAGGTAATCAAGATTGTCAGTGAAGAACTGGCTGTTCTGATGGGTGGAAGCAACGCGAGACTCACTTGGTCTTCCTCCATGCCCACGGTGTATCTGCTCTGTGGACTGCAGGGAGCGGGCAAAACAACCATGGCAGGGAAATTGGCAGGATTTCTCAAAAAATCGGGGAAAAAGCCGCTCCTGGCTGCCTGCGATATTTACCGGCCGGCTGCCATAAAGCAACTTCAGGTAGTGGGGGAGAAGGCAGGGGTGCCAGTATTTGAGAAGGGCACTCAGAACCCTGTCATCACCTCCCGGGAAGCGGTGGATTACGCACGTTATTACGGCAATGATGTCCTCATTATCGATACTGCCGGCCGGCTTCACATTGATGAAGCGTTGATGGATGAACTGGCCCAGATTAAAACAGCCGTTCATCCCCAGGAAATATTGCTGACGGTGGACGCCATGACCGGCCAAGATGCCGTGAACGTAGCGAAATCTTTTAACGAGCAGCTGGGAATTGATGGCGTAATCTTGACAAAACTTGACAGCGATACCCGAGGCGGTGCCGCGCTCTCGGTTCGCGCGGTGACGGGCAGGCCCATCAAGTTCGCGGGCACTGGTGAAAAATTGACAGACATCGAGCCTTTCCATCCGGACCGGATGGCCTCGCGTATCCTGGGAATGGGCGATGTCATGACGCTCATAGAGAAAGCCACAGAGGCCATGGACCTTAGGGAGCAGGAAAAAGCTGCTGCCAGGAACAAAGCGCCAGCGGATCTATCGCTGGATGATTTTTTGGATCAGATGCAGCAACTGAAGAAAATGGGCCCATTACAAAATGTCTTGGGGATGATTCCGGGTGTTGGCGGAAAACTTAAGAATGCTGAGATTGATGAAAACGCCATGAAGAAACCCGAGGCTATCATTAGGAGCATGACCCCCAGGGAACGCAGGAATCCGGACGTGCTCAACGCCAGCCGCCGCAAGCGTATTGCCGCGGGGGCGGGGGTAACAGTGCAGGATGTAAACCAGCTGATGCGCCAGTTTGACCAAATGCGAAAAATGATGAAGCAAATGATGGGCAACAAGCGGAGTTTCACGCGAGGCATACGAAACATTCCCGGTATAATGTAAAACAGCCGCGCAAGCGGGCTGATTTATATAAATAATTTTTAGGAGGAACCCCTATGGCAGTTAAAATCCGGCTTAAGAGAATCGGTATGAAGAAACACCCGTTTTACCGTGTGGTGGTCACCGATGAGCGCAATCCCCGGGACGGCAATTTCATTGAAGAAATCGGCACCTATGACCCCATGAAGCAGCCCGCGGAAATCAAGATTGACAATGAAAAGGCTGTTTCCTGGATGGGAAAGGGCGCCCAGCCCTCTGACACCGTCCGGGTGCTGCTTAAGAAATCCGGTGCCATCCAGGCGGATGCCGGCAAGTAAGCGATGAGAGAGTTAGTGTTGTACCTCGCCCGGTCCCTGGTGGACCAGCCGGACGAAGTCACGGTAGAGGAAACGGAAGGCCCGGAGGCCGTCATCCTGGAATTGCATGTAGCGCCGGATGACATGGGCAAGGTCATCGGCAAACAGGGGCGCATTGCCAAGGCAATCCGAAGTGTGGTCAAAGCTGCGACTGAAAAAGGTGGCAAGCCCGTGTTTGTGGAGATTCAGTGAAAGAGAAACCCAACAAGCAACCGGATGAACCTGGCCGCAGCGGATACCTGCCCATTGGCCAGGTTCTCAAGCCCCAGGGGCTTCTTGGCTCCGTCAAGGTGCGCCCTGATACGGATGATCCGGAGCGCTTTCTTGATTTTGGCTTCCTATACAGAAAAATGGGGGAGAGTGCCTACGCACCTATTGCCATCAGTGGGATAAGTGTGCGAAAGGGCTTTGTATACCTGACGCTGGAGGAAGATGCTACGGTCTCCCAGGCCGAGGCCAGGCGAGACATGGTGCTTTTCATTGACCGCGCGCATGCGGCACCCCTTCGTGAAAATGAAAACTACATCGCAGACATGATCGGCTGCCGGCTTGTTGATACCAAGGGCCGGGAGATTGGCCGGCTGAAGGACATCCTTCAACCCGGCGCCCAGGACGTCTATGTGGTGACCACTCCTGAGGGAGCAATGATGATTCCCGCCTTGCGCCATGTGATACTGGCGGTGGATACGGATGAAAAGCTCATCATGGTGGACGAAGACCGGATGCAGGAGGTGGCTGTTCTTGCGGATTGAGGTGCTGACCATCTTTCCGGAGATGTTTGAAGCGCTGGATTCCAGCATTCTGGCCAGAGCCCGGGAAAGCGGGACCATCGACATCCGCGTAACTGATATTCGTCCTTTTTCGAAATCCAAGCATAAAAACACAGATGATTACCCTTTTGGCGGCGGCGCCGGGATGGTGATGACCCCACAGCCCATCGCAGACGCGATAGAATATGTGAGTCCCATACCCTATTTGGGCAAACGGATCTTCATGACTCCCCGCGGGAAACCCTTCAATCAGGCGATGGCGGAGGAATTATCCCATGAGCCTGGGCTTACCATCCTATGTGGTCATTATGAAGGAGTGGATGAGCGGGTTATTGAGCGCTATATTGATCTTGAAATTTCCATTGGCGACTATGTCCTGACCGGCGGTGAGCTTCCCGCGATGGTGCTGATCGACTGTGTAGCCAGGCTAAGGGAAGGTGTGCTTGGGAGCGAACGAAGTGCTGATGAGGACAGCTTTTCCTTTGATGGGCTGCTGGAATACCCGCAATTCACCAGGCCCAGGGATTTTGAGGGTATGAAGGTGCCTGAGGTGCTCCTTAATGGAAACCACGCCCAGATTGACGCCTGGCGTCGTGAGCAGAGCTTGCTTGTGACATTGAGAAGACGGCCTGATCTGCTGGAGAAAGCCAGCATTACAGACCCGGAAAGGGCGTGGATCAGGCAGCAGTCTGTCTACCCGGACCATGGTGAGAGCCAGCAGTAATTTTGTGTTGGCGCTTAAATCCTGGGTTTTGGGGTAGATTAAGAAACAGTAATACATAACGCGAGGAGGAATATGGGGATGAGCATCCGCTCAATGCTTGAAAAAGAGGAACAAAGCCGGTTATCCCCATATGCCGCCAGAAGCGTCCAGTCCCGAGGGCGCGAGTACCCCATCTCAGATGATTTTACACGCACTGAATACCAACGGGATCGGGACCGCGTTATTCATTCCAAGGCGTTTCGGCGCCTGCAGTTTAAGACACAGGTTTTTCTCTCGCCTGAAGGGGACCATTACCGCACCCGCCTTACTCACACATTGGAAGTTGGGCAGGTGGCACGCACCATTGCCCGGGGACTTTTGTTGAATGAAGACCTGACAGAAGCAATTGCCCTGGCGCATGACTTGGGGCATACGCCTTTTGGGCACATAGGTGAGCGCACGCTAAACCGTCTAAATCCCGAAGGTTTCAAACATTATGAACAAAGTGTCAGGGTGGTGGAACGCCTGGAAGGCGTGCGCGGCTTGAACCTGACCTGGGAAACAAGGGATGGCATCGCCAATCACCCTGGCGGGCGTACTGCCAGCACCCTTGAAGGACAGGTAGTGGCCAAGAGCGACCGCATTGCCTATATTAACCATGACATCGATGATGCGTTGCGTGCCGGAATCATCATTGCTGAGGATTTGCCCCAGGAAGCCCTTGGGGTTTTGGGGCAAACACACGGCGAGCGCATTGACACCATGATCACAGATATTCTAAAGCAAAGTCAAGGGAAGTCCGCCATCAGCATGAGCAAAGAAGTCCAGGCAGCTACGGATACCTTACGTGAATTCCTGTTTGCGCGGGTCTACCAGGATGATTGGCGGCATGAGGAGGAGAGAAAGTGTGATTTTATCCTCACCATGCTCTTTGAATATTTCCAGGCGCACTATCTGGAAATGCCGGAGGAGAGCCTTGTAATCGCTCATGAAGAAGGTGTCCAGCGCGCCGTAACGGATTTCCTGGCTTCCATGACCGATCGATTCGCCATGCGGTTATTTGATCGACTGTTCGTGCCCGAGGCATTTTCGGTTATATAGTTGTCATTTTGTTTGAAAGGAGGTGGAGGAGAGTGCCGCCGTTGCTTCCCGACGCCTGGGTGAGCCAGGTATACCAACACGCCAACATCGTTGATGTGGTTTCAAACTATCTGCCGTTACGCCAGCAGGGACGCAACCATGTTGGTTTGTGCCCGTTTCACAACGAAAAGACCCCTTCCTTTTCCGTCAACCCGGACAACAATGTTTATCATTGTTTTGGATGTAAAGCCGGGGGAAATGTAGTGCAGTTTGTGATGGAGATGGAAAAGCTCACTTATCCGGAAGCGTTGCGGCACCTGGCAAAGATGTATGGCCTTCCCCCGCCGCCTGAGCAGAGGAATGACCCGGAGGAGCAGCAGCAACGTTCACGCCGGGAACGGCTGATGGAAGCGAACCGGGAAGCGGCGCAGTATTTTTTTGACCAACTCTGGCAACCTCATGGCCGGGAAGCGTTGAATTATCTGCACAAGCGGGGTGTGGATGATAGCATCATCCGTCGGTTCGGGATAGGCTTCAGCGGCGAAGGCTGGCAGGGTCTTCTGGACTTTATGAAAGGGAAGGGTTACAGCCTTGAGGATCTAAACGACGCAGGGCTTATCACCATTAAGGAGAGCCACCAATACGATCAGTTCAGAAAACGCGTGATGTTTCCCATCATTAACCTCTATGGTCAAACGCTGGGCTTTGGAGGCCGGGCGCTGGGGGATATACAGCCAAAGTACCTGAATACCCAGGACACCCTTATCTTTAACAAACGAAACCATGTCTATGGCATCAATCTGCTGAAAAAACAACGGGATCTCAAATACCTGGTCCTGGTTGAAGGGTATATGGACGTGGTGGCACTGACACAGCACGGTGTGCAAGGGGTGGTGGCCACGCTGGGAACGGCTCTGACCGCCGAACAGGTAAGGCTGATGAAACGCTTTTCATCAAACATTCACATCGCTTATGATGGAGACGAACCAGGCCAGACAGCGGCCCTCAGAGCGCTTGCCTTGATGCATCAGGAGGGGATTGACGCCAGTGTGCTGGTATTCCCTGATGGCCAGGACCCGGATGATATGATCAGAAGTCAGGGAGCGGAGGCATTCTTTGCTCTCAAGCCGATGCCAGGCATGGCTTTTCGCTTGATGCGCCTGGAGCGGCAGTATGATCTGGGGCTGGATGATTCCAGGCGTGAGTTTGCCAAACAAGCCTGTGCGCTTGTACGGTCGCTGCATGATCCGGTTGAAGCGGACCATTATCTGGGTAATATCTCTATGAAGACCGGGATTGCCAAAGAAGTTTTGGCTGAACAGGTTCGGACTAAAAGCCGGGGTTTGTCAAAAACATCCCATGATGTTCGTACCGCCAACCGGTCCGTCTCCAGGATGCATCGATCTATGGCAGATGCAGCGGAAAGTACATTGGCGGCATTGCTGGCGAGTGGTTACCTGCCCAAAGGGCTGGTACATGAGTCTGATTTTGAGGATGAACATGTGAGGCCTGTGGCAGAAGCGCTTTTGGAAGGCAACAGCCCCGCAGAAATTCTGGGGGGGATGGAAGACGAATCGCAACGAGCTCTTGCCAGCGCACTGTTCAACCGGATATCGGATTGGGAGCCCGATCAAGCGATTCAGGCAGCTGACGACTGCCTGCATACGATTCGGATCAGCAAGTTAAACAAACGAATCGCCCAGCTGGCCGAAGACATCAAAGCCCAGGAGGGCAGCCAGCAGACCTTATCTCTGCACCTGATTCAGGAATTGCAGATGGAACTGGTCAAACTAAAACAATCCTGGGGCGGGAAATGAAAGGGAGTGCCGAATTGAGCTCAAAAGAGAACTCAAAAAAGCATGACAACAAGCAGGAGCGCCTTAATGAATTCCTCGAGGCAGCCCGTGCCAAGGGTGTCATCAGCAGCGAGGAGATAGTCAATGCGCTGTCCAATTTGGATATCGAGTCGGACCAGTTTGAGGCGATTCTTGACACGATGGAGTCCATGGGCGTCCAGGTGACCCGCGAGAATGAGACGGAGCCGGATAACGTCGATGATGAGGAAGAAGAGGTTGAAAAAATCGACCTGAGCATCCCCGAGGCGGTTAATATCGACGATCCGGTCAGAATGTATCTCAAAGAGATCGGCAAAGTTCCGCTATTAACGGCAGAGGAAGAAATCGTTCTGGCTAAGCGTATGGAATCCGGAGATGAAACAGCCAAACATGAGTTGGCGGAGGCCAACCTCCGTCTTGTTGTTTCCATTGCCAAACGTTATGTGGGCCGCGGAATGCTGTTTTTAGATCTAATCCAGGAAGGAAACCTGGGGCTGATCAAGGCTGTGGAGAAATTTGATTATAAAAAAGGATTCAAGTTTTCTACATACGCCACCTGGTGGATTCGCCAGGCAATCACCCGCGCCATCGCTGATCAGGCGCGGACCATCCGCATTCCTGTGCACATGGTTGAAACGATCAACAAGCTCATCCGAATCTCCCGCCAATTGCTTCAGGAACTTGGCCGCGAGCCCACCCCTGAGGAAATTGCCAAAGCCATGGGTATCACTGAGGCAAAAGTGCGCGAGATTATCAAAATTGCCCAGGAGCCTGTTTCACTGGAAACACCCATAGGAGAAGAAGAAGATAGCCATCTGGGGGATTTCATCCAGGATGAAGATGCGCCTGCACCAGCGGAAGCCGCCTCCAACTCACTGATGAAGGAACTCCTTTGGGATGTACTTGATTCCCTGACGACCCGGGAAGCCAAGGTTTTGAGGTTGCGGTTTGGACTGGATGATGGCAATCCCCGGACTCTGGAAGAAGTAGGCAAAGAGTTCAATGTGACACGGGAACGCATTCGCCAGATTGAGGCCAAGGCACTGCGTAAACTGCGACATCCCAGCCGCAGCAAGAAGCTCAAGGATTTCCTGGATTGAAGCCACCTCGGCTGGACGCCAGGCTTAGGGTGGTGGCGGATTGTGTGCCGCGATGTACTCTGGCAGCAGACATTGGCACTGACCACGGAAAACTCACGGCATGGCTTCTGTATCACGGGCGATGCAAGCGAATGATTGCCAGCGATGTCAGCGCAGCGTCGCGAGCGAAAGCCCGCGCGCTTTTCAATCACATGGGGCTCTCTGGCCGGGTGACTATCAGCAAGGACGAAGGATTATACGCTCTTACAGACTTGACCCAGGTGGTAATTATCTGCGGCCTGGGCGGCAGGACGATGGCAGACATGCTTGAACAGGATGTGGAGCTGAATAAAGCAATGCTGATTTTGAGCCCGCAAACGCAGCTGCCCCTTGTGCGGGATGCGCTGAACCGGCGGGCTTACAGAATTACCAAAGAACTGGTGGTAAGGGCAGACGGCAGGTTTTATCAGATTTGGAAGGCAATTCCGGGCGACATGAGATTAACGGAAAAGGAACGTGCGCTGGGGGTCAACCTTACCGCCACCTCAAGCGCTACGCCGGTGGACTACCTGCACTGGCAGTTGAAGGTAGCCAGCAGTTGGCAGGGAGCCGGCGCTGCTACCCTCAAGCGTTGGATAGAGGAGAAGATTGCCGATGAAGCGGGCGACTATTCAGACAGTCTATGACTGGATAAATGACATAGCACCATTTACAGGCCAGGAGGAGTTTGACAACTCTGGCCTTCAAGCGGGAAAGCCTGATGATCCGGTGCGACGCATCCTGCTGGCGCTGGACATCACCCCCGGAGTTGTTTCAGAAGCCCGGAAGTTGGGCTGCGAACTGATAATCAGCCATCACCCTTTGATTTTTTCGCCCATTGCAAGCCTTCGCCAGGATCAATATGTCCCGAGGATCCTCTTACTATTGATGCAAGGCGGCATTGGCCTGATTTCCGCACACACAAATCTGGATAGAAGCCTCTACAGCGGCAGCATGGCTGTGGCAAAGCGTTTCAATCTGCGAGATGTTCGCCAGGCGGATGACTATACCGTGGTGGGCAATTTACCAGAAATGCTGCCTGCTGTTGAAGTTCAGGCCCTATTATCCCAGAGCCTGAAAAGCACGGTTGTGCGATATGGCGAGGCAGGAAGTGAAATACGCACATTGGCGATTGCCTGCGGTGCCTACAGCGAGGGTTTCCGGGCGGCAAAAGCTTTGGGGGCTGATGCTTTTCTGACGGGTGAAGTGCGCCACCATCATGCGGTGGAGGCAGCGGACACAAACCTGGTACTCTTTGAAGGCGGGCACTGGGCCACTGAAAATGTGATGTTGGAAGAGATTTCGCTAGGTTTACAAAGCAGGCTGAATGCGTTAGACTATTTGGTGCAGGTTCATGTTTCGCGGCAAATTCCTTATGTGCGGGAGTAGAATCTGCGGGGAGGAAATTATGTCACAGTTGGATTTATTATGGGAGTATCAAACCGCGGACACTGAGGCGGATAATCTGGCACTCTCCATCAGGCAATCCCCCAAGCGGCAAAGGCTGCTGAAGCTTCGCGATTACATCAAGGATCAGCAGGACGGCCTGAGAACGATTGAGAGCGAGGTCGCGGCCATGCTGGACCGTATGGACGCACTCAAGGATGCCATCTCCTTGGCAGAGGACCAGCTTAAGCAACTCCAAAAGCGCGTGCAGGATGATCCGCCCACAGACAGTCAGCAGATCGCAGAGTTCATTTCCGAAGCTGACCGGCTGACAGCCACATTGGCGGATTATGACCAGGAGGTTCGGCATGTGCGTAAAAGCGCTACCGACCGGGATCGCCGGCAGCGGGATGCAAAGCTAAGAGCGATAAAATCCAAGGAGGAGTTTGACGCTCTCAGGGTGGAATACGATTTGGAGTACAAGGAAAAATCACAATTGCTCGACCAGCTGCGCAAGAAGGCTGAGGAGAAGAAGAAGGGAATTGATCCGGCCTATCTAGCCAGGTATTCGGCGATTAAGGAGCACAGTTCACCGCCAATGGCAAAACTGGTTGACGGCCAGTGCGGCGGGTGCAATATGTCCTTCCCCTCCTCAGTTTTACACAAGATCCGGGCTGGGCAGCAAATTGAATGTGAGACCTGCGGAAGACTGATTTTGGGATAATTTTTGGTTGATGAGGCAGCTGAATGGCCGCGTGCCATTGGCACGAGGAAAGTCCGAGCACCACAGGGCAGGGTGCCAGCTAACGGCTGGTGGAGGCGACTCCAAGGCGAGTGCAACAGAGAGATACCGCCGAGCAATCGGTAAGGGTGGAAAGGTGCGGTAAGAGCGCACCGGCGGCCTGGCGACTGGTCCGTCATGTAAACCCCACTTGGTGCAAGATAATCGGGAACGTACAGGGCGGCCCGTCCTGTTCCCAACCTTCGCTTGAGTGGCCAGGCGACTGGCCGCCTAGATAGATGGCCATTTTCAACAGAACTCGGCTTATAGGCTGCGCTCATCAACAGCAAAAAAGCGCCATCAGGCGCTTTTTTTATAGGTGTGATTGGCTATCTGCTATTCTTTTTGAATGCCTGTCGGCGCTTCCACTGGTTTATCGTGCTGCGGGCCATGTTTGTCAGATCCCCACCAAAGAACAGGAGGATGTGCAGGAGGCTGGCGATGATGGCGGCGCGGGTATAAACCGGGCCGTTGATAAGGCTGGCGAAATAGAAAATCAGGTTTAACAACGCCAGCCATTTGACTTTGATGGGCAGGACGAAGAAAAGCAGAATTTGATAATCCGGATAAATGACAGCAAAGGCAAAGAACAGGGAGAGGTTAAGGTAGAGGTTTGTTCCGTATCCCGTAAAGAAGGCTGCTATGATGGCGAAAACCGCACCAATCACATAAAACAGAAAAAAACGCCTGACGCCCCAGCGGGTTTCCAGGGCGGTGCCGATAAAGAAGAAAAAATAGAGGCTCAGCGCCGCCTGCAGAATGCCTCCAAAGGGCGGGACAATGAGAAAGGTTAAAACCCGCCATATTTCCCCGCGCAATAGCGGTGCTGTGAACAGCGACATCCGGCTGATCAGGTTGAAGGTCGGAAAGAATAACTCCAGCACATATATGCCTGCCATGGCAAGAACCATATATCGGAAAAACGGCTTCAGGGGAAGCCGGTAGAGTTTCCGTTCCAGTTGATTCAGCAGTTTCATTTATTATCCCTTCACATACAAATAGATGAGTAAATTGTACTGTCAGCGCCTGATGGCGTCAAGCGCAC